>NZ_VDAG01000082.1:0-316 GCF_019584505.1 Kluyvera sp. EC_51
AACGAAGGCTACATTGGTACCCTAGCCAACACGGGAACTATCGCCGGAACGACAACGGGTATTCAGAACACGGGCAATATTACAAGCTTATCTAATAGTGGCTCTGTTTCCGGCACAAATGCAGGTATTAAGAACAACAGCAGCATCACGTTGCTCAATAACAACAACATTATATCTGGTGATATTGGGATTAACAACGCGGGCTACATTGGTACCCTAGCCAACACGGGAACTATCGCCGGAACGACAACGGGTATTCAGAACACGGGCAATATTACAAGCTTATCTAATAGTGGCTCTGTTTCCGGCAGCGCTT
>NZ_VDAG01000083.1:0-28327 GCF_019584505.1 Kluyvera sp. EC_51
GTTGCATAGGTCGGGTCTCAGTCCAGGGCATAGCGAGTCTCCTCTTCTATGCCAGTTATAACTGTTACCCATGTATCCGGTCTAAAGTGTTACCTATGTTTCCGGTTTGTACCGAAGCGCCGCCGGGATGAGTACCGAGCTGCTCCCGGCGGCGCTTCGCTTGGCCGGGCTACAACAGCAGCTTAAATCACGCCCTCCCTCCGCCTGGAGGGGGTAATTAAATGCGTAGAAATGTAAATTCTCATTTTTATTCATGACAGTTGGAGCATTTTCGGAAATTATTAGAAAGACAATTAATTCACTACCAACCAATATCCCCCGCTCTGTTCAAGGTACGTTTAGCCAAAAACTAAACGGGCGCTAAACATCAAAACGCTAATCATTGACGCCGGTAAAAACAAACACTCAAGCAACAAAAAAAGACCGTGGTGATTACAATTCCAGCATTAAAAATCGACATGAGTCACATTTGCAGAAGTAAAACCCACTTGTTAAGGTGTCCTCAGATTAATTTTATGACGAGGAATAAACCATGAAAAAGCTTAATATCCTGCTCCTTTCCGCTCTGACTGCTGTATCCGGTTCCGCGCTGGCAATGGGCGGCAGCATTGAGCAAGGTAAGAACTTCACCAACCTTAATCTGGAAATGGGCAAATCCTCTTCCGGCCTGTATGCAGAAAGCAACTGGCTGAAAAATACCGATGACGGTACGCAGACCGGCGGCGTGGGTGCAGGCTATAACGTTGAAGTTGGCCCGGTCATGCTGAACGCTGGCGCGAAAGCCATCTACCTCGGGCCGAAAAAAGGCGATAACGGCGTGGCCTTCCCTATCGGCGGCGGCGTGAACGTGGCGCTGACCGACAGCATTAACGTATTTGGTGAAGGCTATGTCGCACCAGAAGGGCTGAACAACAGCGTGAAAAACTACGTTGAAGCCAACGGCGGCGTGAGCTGGACCCCTATCAAACCGGTAACGCTGAAAGTGGGCTACCGCCACGTGAGCGTTGACGGTAAAGACGGTCGCCCAGGGCACACGCTGATTGATGGCGCCTACGTGGGCGGCGGCGTGACTTTCTAATAAAACGGAAAACGCGCGCTATACCGACAAAAAAAACCTGCCAGATGGCAGGTTTTTTTATGAGTGCCGTTATCGACGGACCACCACCAGCTTCTGGTTCACAAACTCTTTAATCCCCAGATCCGACAGCTCGCGGCCATAGCCGGAACGTTTAACGCCGCCAAACGGCAGTTCCGCCGCGGTATCAGTCAGCCAGTTGATGTATACCATCCCGGTCTCAATGCACGAGGCCATTTTCTTCGCCCGCTCAATATCCTGGCTAAATACCGCGCCCCCCAGCCCATAGTGGGAATCATTGGCGAGGGCGACCGCTTCATCATCGTTTTTAACGACGTAAATCTGCGCGACCGGGCCGAAGAACTCTTCAAAATACGCCGGGTTATCGCGAGAAATATGGGTCAGGATAGTAGGTTCGAAGAAACTGCCATCACGCTGCACCGGCTTGCCGCCGAGATGCAGCTTCGCACCGTTTTTCACCGCCTCGTTGACCTGTTTGGTCAGCGTCTCCAGCGCGTCTTTTGACGACAGCGGGCCCAGCGTGGTGCTTTCATCCAGCGGGTCGCCGATTTTTGCCTGCTTAAAGGCTTCGGTAAATTTACTCAGGAAGGCGTCGGCAATTTTCTCATGCAGCACAAAGCGTTTTGCCGCAGTACAGACCTGCCCGGCGTTGTTCAAACGGGCATTGACGCCAATTTTCACCGCTTTATCGAGGTTGGCATCATCCAGCACCACGAAGACGTCGTTACCGCCCAGTTCAAGGGTCGATTTCTTGATGTGCTTCGCCGCCTGCGCCGCGACCACGCTCCCCGCTTTTTCGGAACCGGTTAGCGCCGCGCCCTGCACCCGGTCGTCGGCGATAATATTCGCCACCTGCTCCTGCGAGATATACAGGTTCGCCCACGCCCCTTCCGGCGCGCCCGCTTCACGTACCAGCTGCGCAAAGGCCTCCGCGCAGTGCGGTACAATGCTGGCGTGCTTCGCCAGCACCGGGTTACCCGCCGCCAGGTTCGGAGCCAGCACGCGCATCAGCTGGTAATAAGGGAAATTCCATGGCTCCACGGCCATCAGCACACCGATAGGGTGATGCTCAACCCACGCCTCGCCCAGCTCAGATTTGTACTTCACCGGCGCAAGAAACTGCTTTGCATTGTCGGCATAGTAGCGAGCGATTTGCGCGCACAGTTTCACTTCGCCGCGGCTCTGGGCAATGAGTTTACCCATCTCCTGACTGGCAATTTTTGCCAGTTCCTCAGCGCGGGCATCAATCAAATCAGCCAGTTTGTGCAGCACCGGCAGACGCTGGTCGATATCCCCTTTTGCCCAGTCGGAATGGTAGAGCGCATCGGCCGCCTTCAGCGCCGCTTCAACGTCTGCATCTGTATGAGAAGGGTATGCTTTGATAAGCTGGTTAGTGGCAGGATTTACTGTCTGGTAAGCCATCATGAATCTCCTTGTTTTTACCGCTTAGGGTATTAAGGGTAGTCATTCTGGCTGGTTGCGGGCGTAAAGTTGGGTATAAACGGAGCTTTCCGAATAGACATCCCCCGCCGGATAAGACGGGGGATGGCAGATGGAAGATTACCGTTTCACCTGCAGAACCTCCTGTGATTCCTTATGCGCATCCACTTCCTGCGGCGTTAACCACAGCGATTTTCGCCCAAAGGTTTCATACATCTTCAGCTGATCGTCATAGTGTTTATCCGCCTTACCGTCCGGGGCAATAAACCCGCTTTGACCCGGCGCGACCACATCCCAGGCAAGCACCGGGCTTTTGCTGGCCGACGGTGAGAACACAATCATGTCGTTTTCCGTACCTCGGTTCTGGTACTCCGCCTGATGACGCGCTTCTTCCGCTGCCGCCTGCGGCACGCCGAAGAAGTTATTGGCCCGGAAGGTCAGCGCCATCGCCGGGGTTTTCCAGCCGTTCAGGTCATTACCGTAGCGCGTTGACAGCGTCTGCCAGGCATCGTCCAGTGCCGCCAGCACCACCTCCTGCTGCGGTTTTCCGCCAAACAGATCGACCGCCTGCGGAATCGGCGACTTCTCGCCCTGCAGCGCTTCATAGAGGATCTTCGCCCCCACGCTGATGTTCAGCGAGCCGGTTGGCCCGTCCTGCGTCGTCTCATAGCCGCTGGCGCTGTACCAATCGCCAAACGGCTTCGGCACTGCCGCCACAACCGTTCGCTTGAGCATGCTGGTCAGCCAGGCGTTGAGGATCGCCGAGCCCGGCTGCTGATAGGTTTTACCGCCTTCACTCAGCAGGTTGGTACCATCCCAACCCGCCAGTTTATCCACCAGTTGACGACGCGGGTCGCTCACCGGCAGGCTCGCCGTCGCCTCTTTCAGCGCAGGCAGGAACAGCCGCAGGTTCAGATCCTGACGACTGGTTTGGCGGATCACGTCCCAGGCCTGGTCAGCGGTAAAGCGCGGCTGCTTATCGAGAATGCGGTCAATCTCGGTCACGCGGTCCGCACCGCCCCACAGGAAGGCAAACAGATCGGACGCCGGGTACTCTTTTTGCGGCGAGTTGTTCCAGTTGGCGATATAGCCCGACTGCGGGTTATACACCTTCGGGTTCAAATCGAAGGAGAGCAGCCCTTTCCAGTCCCACTTCCCGGTGCCAGGTACCGGCAGACGCGGGTCGTGGCCCGGTTGGCGGTCGGGATACGCGCCGGTGTGCACGTAGCCGATATTGCCGTTGACGTCGGCGTAGTACCAGTTGATGGTCAGCGCCTGTTTCGCCGCCTGTTGCGTCCACTCCTGCCAGTTTTTCGCCTTCATCTGGTGGGTCCACGCCAGCAGCGATGCCACCTCTTTGCCGTCCCACGCGCGCGCTTTGGCATAGGCCGTTTCGGTCGCGGGATCGGTTTGAATCACGTTGCCGTGCAGGGTACGCCAGACGGTGAAGTTCTCCGGCTGGCCGTCTTTGACCTTAATGGTCTCTTCGCGGCTCAGCATTTTCACCCACTGGCCGTTGTGCTGGTAATAGCCGGGTTTATCCTTCGACAGTTTTTCGGCAAAGATGTCGACATCATCGCCGAAACCAGCGGTAGAACCCCATGAAATCGTGCCGTTATGACCAAACACCAGACCAGGATACGCGAACGGTGTATTTCCGGTGACGTCATAGCCCGCACCGTGCAGACCAATGCCATAGGTATAGGCCGGCGCGTACCAACCAAACTGCGGGCCGTTGACCATAATGGCCTTCGCATCCTGCGCTTTGCTTTTGCCAATCACCCACATGTTGCTGGTCGTTGGGTAGCCCGCCAGCCCGTTGGCCCCGCTCTGCGCAAACTGCGCGGCGATAGTTTCGCGGTTTTGCCCCGCCGTCAGCGCCAGCAGCGCACCGTCTGCACCTTTTGCTGGCCGGTCGAGCATCGGTGCCGGGCGATCGTAGCGCGGCAGGAGCGCTGCCGTTTGTGCGTTCTTAAGGTCGAAGGTGAGCGGGTAGTGGCTCTCCTTAGGGGAAATGGTGGTGGGTGCAGACGGGTTCACCAGCCATTTCAACTGGTCAAAGACCGCCATACCCTGCTGTTTACCGTACTTATCTTTGAGCGCCGTCAACAGCGCCAGGTTATCAATTTCGCTGGTGCTGTCAGAGAAACGGTTCGCCATGGTGCCGACAAAAACCATCGCCACATCAAAAGGCTGCCAGTGCTGTGGGGCAAAGCCGAAGGTCGAAAACTGTTTTGGCAGCAGCGTGCCGGGGTTGGCGTTAACCTTATCAATCCAGGCGTTCATGCCGTCGGCATAGCCTTGCAGGATAAACTTATCCTCCGGCGAGAGCGCCGCGATTTGCGCCCGAATCGAGTCCGGCCAGTAGTTCTGGCGAATATCCTTATCAAAGCGCACAAACGACTTGCCGAGCACTTCAGAGACCGTGCCCTGAGTACTGCGTCGCGCCATCTCCATCTGGAACAGACGATCCTGCGCCACCACGTAGCCATAGCCGTAAAACAGTCGATAGGTATCATCGGCGTAAATATGCGGCATGCCGTATTCATCGCGAACAATCTTGACCTCGGTCTGGGTGCCTGCCGCCAGCGCGGAAAGGCTCCAGGAACACATCAGGGAAGCAGCAACACAGTTCACGATCATACGATTTGTATTTTTCATTGTATCCTCTTGCAGGTGTATGATTAGCGAATTGATACTAGCTGTGGAGCAGTATTTATCTATACGTTGCGAATGATTTCAGCGTGAACTGTGAGTCTGATATCAGTTATTTGATACATTAAATTGGTTAATGTGATCCAAAGCGAATCGTTTAATTTTCACGCATTTCTGTCCGTTTTCCCCTGATGTGGTATAAAAATAAAAAACCGCCGGGACGAACGAATGACCACACCACGCGATATTCATCAGACCTTCACCCGACAGCCCGGACTGGAACGGCGCAGCACCCGGCAGAGCACGCAGGCCTATAAGCGTCACAGCCACCCGCAGCTTTCAATCGGGGCGATTGTGGAAGGCGGAACGCGCTGCGTCTGCAATGGGCAGGAGTACCTTTTATCCCCCGGTGACCTCATCGTGATCCCCGCCAACGCGCCGCACAGCTGCAACCCAATACAAGGAAAGCCGCGCAGCTACCATATGCTCTATATCGACACGCCACTGCCATTGGCCCGACAGGTTATCCGCAATGACGCGCTGTTCCGTCTGTATCTCAACGTTGTCGAGCAGATGTCCGCCGACGCGCTGACCGCCCTGTTATCTGCCCTCTCACTGAGCGCTAAAGGTGAAGAAACGCTGCGCGCCACCAGCCAACAATTACTGCAGGCGCTGCTGGCTGACCCCGTCTCTCCGCCCTCCCTTGATGAGTTCGCCGCGCGCTTCTCGCTGCGCAAAGAGACCTTAATCCGAACGTTCAAGCAGGATACGGGCCTGACCCCCGGCAGCTTTCTCAACAATTCCCGGGTGGAGTTAGCGAAAGCACACCTGCGGGCCGGGGACGAGATTGCCGACGTGGCCTACCAGACCGGCTTCGCCGACCAGAGTCATTTCCACAAAACCTTCGTCAGCTACACGGCCGCCACGCCGCGACAATACGCGTTGGGTCAGTCAATATCTGACAATAATTAACGCGTTCACCGGCATACGCTGACCTCACGTTTTTCATTGAGGTCGCTATGGAACAGGTCACATCGTTATTTCCTCCGGCATTTCCCGCACTGGCGCTGGCGCACTTTATGGCGCTGCTCAGCCCGGGGCCGGACTTCTTTTTACTGATTGGCTACGCCATCCGTTATCGGCTGCGCGGCAGCATGGGGCTGTGCTTTGGTATTGCGGCAGGGAACGGGCTGTATATTTTACTGGTGGTGATTGGCTCGGGGCTGCTGCGCCAGGCGCCGCTGCTTTTCACCCTTATCGAACTGTTGGGTGCGGGCTATCTGCTCTGGGTCGGCAGCCAGCTGCTGAAAAGTCGCGCCGGGAAGCTGGAGTGGCAGCACGCCTCACTCTCAGCACGACCGTCGCTCACGAAACAGCTGCTATTAGGCTTAGCTTCTTCGCTACTCAATCCAAAGAATGCGCTGTTTTATCTGGCGCTGATGACGGCGCTGCTGGGCCCGGACGTGACCGTGGCGCAACAGGCGATATGCGGCGTCTGGATGACCAGCGTTGTGCTGCTATGGGATCTGCTGTTGATCGTGCTGATCGCGCTGCCTCAGGTTCAGCGCCGTTTGGGCAATCTTGTCTGGAAAATTGAACGGGCCGCCGGTGGCATACTGATCGGTTTTGGCGGTTGGATCCTGTGGCAATTTGTCGCCAGTTAAAACGATGGCGGGCGACGTGTCTTAACACGCCGCCCGTATTTTAACGCAGCTCATCACGTCGCAGCCCAATATCCTTGAGCTGTTCATCGCTCATTTTCTGCAATATGCGGCGCGTTTGCTGCTGTACCCACCATTTTTTAATAAAACGCCCTACCTGCACAAAACCGATAAACGGCTGTTTCGCCCTGTTCTCGTGAAATTCCATCCTCTACCTCCTCGCCTTGTCAGAGGCTTTATCTTCACGGATTTCAGGCCTTGCAATACAGATTCAAAAAACACTTTTCTTTAACATACAGATTCGCTAAAACGGTATCTGCGTGCGGTTTTTCTCGCCTGACTGTACTGGTTTTTTCATCTGTATGGCGAAAACTGAGGATACAGCGATGACGCGTTACCAACATCTGGCCAACCTGCTGGCCGAGCGGATTGAGCAAGGGCTGTATCGTCATGGCGAGAAGCTGCCTTCCGTGCGCAGCCTGAGTCAGGAGCACGGCGTCAGCATCAGCACCGTACAGCAGGCGTATCAGACGCTGGAGCAGCGCCAGCTGATTACCCCGCAGCCGCGTTCCGGCTACTTCGTTGCCCCGCAAAAAGCCCAGCCGCCGGTACCGCCGATGTCACGCCCGGTACAGCGCCCGGTGGAGATCACCCAGTGGGATCAGGTATTGGATATGCTGGAAGCCCGCGGCGATAAATCGATTATCCCTTTCGGCGGCGGCTCGCCGGACGTCACCCAGCCCAGCCTGAAGCCGCTCTGGCGCGAGATGAGCCGGGTGGTACAGCACAACATCGTTGATGTGCTGAGCTACGACGAGTTGGCCGGTCGCCGTGAACTGCGCGAGCAGATCGCCCGCCTGATGCTTGACGGCGGTTCGGTGGTGACCGCCGACGATTTGATCATCACCAGCGGCTGCCACAGCGCACTGTCGCTGGCGCTGCTGTCGGTATGCCAGCCCGGCGACATTATTGCCGTTGAATCGCCCACCTACTACGGCACCATGCAGCTACTGCGCGGTTTGGGGTTGAAGGCCATTGAGATCCCGACCGATCCCAACACCGGGATCAGCATCGAAGCGCTGGAGATGGCGCTGGATCAGTGGCCGATCAAAGGGGTGATCCTCGTCCCCAACTGCAACAACCCGCAGGGCTTTATCATGCCCGACGCCCGCAAGCGCGCGGTGCTGAGCCTTGCCCAGCGCTACGATATCGTGATTTTTGAAGATGATATTTACGGCGAACTGGCGACCGAGTACCCGCGCCCGCGCACTATCCACTCATGGGATATCGACGGCCGGGTAATGCTGTGCAGCTCATTTACCAAAACCATCGCCCCCGGCCTGCGCATTGGCTGGATTGCACCGGGCCGCTATTACGACAAGCTGTTGCAGATGAAATACGCCGCCAGCGGCACCAACGTGCCCTCGACCCAGCTTGCCGCCTCTAACTTTATCCGCGAAGGCCACTACCACCGCCACGTGCGGCGGATGCGGCAGATCTACCAGCGCAACATGGAGATCTACACCTGCTGGCTGCGCGAGTTCTTCCCCTGCGGGATCTGCGTCACCCGCCCAACCGGCGGCTTTATGCTGTGGGTGGAGCTGCCCGAGCAGGTGGATATGGTCTGCGTCGCCCAGCAGCTATGCCGGATGAAGATCCAGGTGGCGCCGGGATCGCTGTTTTCCGCGTCGGGGAAATACCGGAACTGCTTGCGGATCAACTGCGCGCTGCCGCCGATCGACAAGCATCGGGAGGTGATGGTGCAGTTGGGGATGGCGGTGAAGGTGGCGATGGAGTGGGATGAAACCACCGCCCATCGTTGATGTCAGGAGACAGCGCTAACCGCACCTTCCCCATTCGCCGCATCCTGCGGCCGTGAAACCGTGTGACTTTTGCTGCCATCCACCCCTACCGCAATCTCCCCTTCCACCGTCACCCGACGCACCACGCGCGGCTGGGTGCCGTAGTCGTTGACCGCGTAGTGCTGGGTGCTGCGGTTGTCCCAAATCACCACATCGTCCTGCTGCCACTGCCAGCGCACGGTGTTGTCGAGGCGGGTGATGCGGTTTTGCAGCAGTTCGAACAGCTGCGCGGATTCCCGCGAGCTAAAACCCACCAGCCGTTTGACAAAATGCCCCAGCAGCAGCGCGCGTTCACCGCTGACCGGGTGGACGTGCACCACCGGGTGCTCGGCTTCCCACAGGGATGAGACGAACACTTTCTGGTGATGCGCCAGACGGTGCGTTTCGACGACCACGCGCTCGGCACCGTAGTCATAATCATTACTGTGCACCGCGTGCAGGGTGTCGACGAAGCGCTTGAGCGTCTCCGGCAACTGCTCGTAGGCACGGGCGGTGTTGGCCCACACGGTGTCGCCGCCGTATTCCGGGATGGTGACGCCGCGCAGGATGGAGATTTTCGGGAAGGCGTCAACGAAGGTGACGTCGGTGTGCCACGAGTCGGCGCGGCCGCCGCCTTTGGAGGCGTCGAGCTCAAACAGTTTGGTGCCTTCCGGGGACGGTACCGTAGGGTGGGGAACAATCTTGCCGAAGCGCGCACCGAAGGCCTGATGTTCGGCATCGGTCAGGTGACCTTGCTGGCGGAAGAACAGCACTTTGTATTTGACCAGCGCCGCGTCGAGCTGGGCGAAGGTGTCGGCATCAAGACTTGCAGAGAGGTGAATATCACGGATCTCCGCGCCGATGTTGCCCGCTACGCGGCGTACGTTCAGTAAAGGAAAATCGGTATCAGCAGTGTTCACAGCAGTCATGATTGCGCCCCTTTAAAATCGTCAGAAACCCGAATATAGAAATATTCCGCCGGGTCACAAAGTCGACTTTGTGATATTGATAGCTGCCACTTGGGATTGCATTATTCGGCATCGAGCCGCCCCGGGGTCGGCGTAAACGCCTCGCCCGGGCTACCAACTTGTAGCCCGGCCAAGCGCAGCGCCGCCGGGAATGACACAGGAGTCTTTATGAGCACGGAAATCACCCTCACCCCTGCCGAGCGCGAGAAGCTGCGCGATCAGCTAACGGATTACTGCGCTAAACAGTTCGACCTCGAGCTGGAGCAGTTCGACGCGGAGTTCTTTATCGATTTTATTATCGAGAAACTGGGGCCAGCCTTTTATAACGCCGGGATTGATGAAGCGATTCGCACCCACTTTGCGTGGAGCGAGCGTATTCAGGAAGAGATGGATCTGAAGAAAATTCTATGAGTTCACAGTACGTTATTCGTTCTTTACGCGACCATCCCGAGCAGATGGAGGCGGTTATCGCCTATTTCCAGCAACAGTGGGCATCGGAAGCGTCGATGATGGTTTACGACGACGCGCTGCGCCGCACGCCGGGGGCGAAAAACCCGCTGCCGCAGTGGTACTGGCTGCAGGATGGCGAACATATCATCGGCTGTGCGGGGTTGATTACCAACGATTTTATTAGCCGCGGCGAGCTGTATCCGTGGCTGTGTGCGCTCTATATTGAGCCGGAATACCGTCAGCAGGGGTTGGCGCGGCGGTTGATTGAGCATATCGCGCGGCACGCCCACACGCTGGGGTTTAGCCAGCTGCATCTGTGCACCGACATCGATGGGTTTTACGAGAAATCAGGGTTCATATTTAACGGGTTAGGCTACCATCCGTGGGGAGAATCTTCGCGGGTCTACAGCCGAGAGCTGGGGGTATGATCAACAAAACCCTATTTTAAATATGGGTATAATGGCGACTTATTTTATCGTCTCCCGTGTTACGGGGAAGGAAAATCATGTCGCTTATCACCGATCTACCCGCCATTTTCGATCAGTTCTCCGAAGCCCGGCAGAAAGGCTTTCTTACCGTCATGGATCTCAAAGAGCAAGGCACGCCGCTGGTCGGCACCTACTGCACCTTTATGCCGCAGGAGATCCCGATGGCGGCGGGCGCGGTCGTTGTGTCGCTCTGCTCTACGTCGGATGAAACCATCGAAGAAGCGGAGAAAGACCTCCCACGCAATCTGTGCCCGCTTATCAAAAGCAGCTACGGCTTTGGCAAAACTGACAAATGCCCCTACTTTTATTTCTCCGATCTGGTGGTCGGTGAAACCACCTGCGACGGCAAAAAGAAGATGTACGAGTACATGGCCGAATTTAAGCCAGTGCACGTCATGCAGTTGCCGAACAGCGCCGCCGACGCGGCTTCCCGCGCGCTGTGGAAGGCGGAAATCCTGCGTCTTCAGCAGGCGGTTGAAGCTCGTTTTGGCACGCAAATTTCCGAAGCATCGCTGCGCGAGGCGATCGCCCTCAAGAACCGCGAGCACCGGGCGCTGGCCAACTTCTACCGCGTCGGGCAGCTCAATCCACCGGCATTAAGCGGCAGCGACATTCTGAAAGTGGTGTATGGCGCAACCTTCCGCTTCGATAAAGAGGCGCTGATTAATGAGCTGAACGGCATGGCCGAGCGCGTGCGTCAGGAGTGGGAAAGCGGCAAGCGGCTGGACGCGCGCCCGCGCATTCTGATCACCGGCTGCCCGATCGGCGGTGCGGCGGAGAAAGTGGTCAAAGCCATTGAGGACAACGGCGGCTGGGTAGTGGGCTATGAAAACTGCACCGGCGCGAAGGCCACCGAGCACTGCGTCGACGAGGACGGCGACGTGTACGACGCGCTGACCGATAAATACCTCGCCATCGGTTGCTCGTGCATCTCGCCGAACGACCAGCGTTTAAGGTTGCTCAGCCAGATGGTCGACGAGTATCAGGCCGACGGCGTGGTGGACGTGATTTTGCAAGCCTGCCATACCTATGCCGTTGAATCGATGGCGATTAAACGCCACGTGCGCCAGCAACATAATATTCCCTATATCGCCATTGAGACCGATTACTCCACCGCCGATATCGGCCAGCTCAGCACCCGCGTAGCGGCCTTTATTGAAATGCTGTAGGAGCGCGCGTGACGTTATCAATAGGCATTGATTCAGGGTCGACCGCCACCAAAGGCATCCTGCTGGAAGACGGCGTGATTCGCCGTCGTTTCCTCACCCCTACGCCGTTTCGCCCCGCTGACGCCATCGTTGAGGCGTGGGAGACGCTGCGCGCCGGGCTCGAAGTGCGGCCATTTTTGACGCTTACCGGTTACGGCCGCCAGTTGGTTGATTTTGCCGACAAGCAGGTGACGGAAATCTCCTGTCACGGGCGCGGCGCGCGGCTGCTGCTGCCGGAAACCCGTACGGTGATTGATATCGGCGGTCAGGACAGCAAGGTGATCCAGTTGGATGAGGACGGCAACCTCACCGATTTCCTGATGAACGACAAATGCGCGGCGGGTACCGGGCGCTTTCTGGAGGTAATTTCCCGCACGTTGGGGGCCAGCGTCGAGCAGTTGGATGCGCTGACGGAAGGGGTTGAGCCGCACGCCATTACCAGTATGTGCACGGTGTTTGCCGAATCCGAAGTGATTAGCCTGCGCTCCGCGGGCGTACCGCCGGAGGCGATTCTGGCGGGGGTGGTTAACGCGATGGCGCGACGTAGCGCCAACTTTATTAGCCGACTGTCGGCGCAAGGGCCGCTGCTGTTTACCGGCGGCGTTAGCCACTGCGCGGCGTTTGGGCGGAGACTTTCAGAGCACGTGAACATGCCGGTGCACACGCATCCCGACGCGCAGTTTGCCGGGGCGATTGGCGCGGCGATGATTGGGCAACGGATGAGAAAATGACGGAGTATCTGTTTTTGTTCCACTCGACGCTGGGCGTGGTGCAAACCCGCAAAGCGCTCCAGGCCGAAGAGATATCCTTCCGGGTGGCGGATATTCCGCGCCAGCTTCGCGGCGGCTGCGGGCTGTGTATTTATCTGCATTGCGAGGAAGACAGCGAGTTACGCTGGGTGATGCCCGGCGCAACGGAGAGTATTTATCGCTGCGGCGAAGGGTTTGTGTTGTTGCATACGTTCCCAGGGTAGTTTGGTGTTTTGCCGGGTGGCGGCTACGCCTTACCCGGCCTACAGGACTTTTTAAGGGTGGGGGTTAATTCACGGTAGCTGACAGAATTTAGGCATCCAACCAGCCCCCTCACCCTAGCCCTCTCCCCGCAGGGGAGAGGGGATACATTGTGCCAGGCAATTAGCGGCACCATTTCTCCTGCTGTAACTCCAGTAATAACAGCATCATCAGCGCCTGCGCATACGGCACCGGGGCCATGGCGATATCGCAGTAATATTGCATATCCGGCCCGACCATCGTCCCTTTCGACGCTTCCAGTAAGATCCCATCGTCGATTCTGTCGCGCAGCGCATGCCAGGCGCGCATCGCATTATCGGCCACCTTCTCGTCGAGGATCCCCATCCGCACGCCACGCAGCATGCCGTAGGCGATCCCCGCCGTAGCGGAAGATTCCTGCGGCGAAAACGGATCGTCGAGCAGCGTGTGCCACATGCCGTTGTCGGCCTGTAGCTCGCAGAGCGTGTTCACCTGACGCGCCACCACCACCGAGAGGTAGCGCTTCACGCTGGCATCCAGGCTGTCGCCGAGCAGGGCGATAAATTCCGGGATCGCCACGGTGATCCACGCATTGCCGCGCCCCCAGAACGCTGCCGAAAAATGGTGTTTGCCAACGAACGTCCAGCCGTGATACCACAGGCCGCTCGCCGGTTCGCACAGGTAGCGGGTGTGCAGCAGGAACTGGTACGCGGCTTCGTCGATAAGATCTTTGCGCTTGAGCACCACGCCCGCCGTGCCGAGAAACAAGCAGGTCATAAACAACGTGTCGTCCCACAGATGCCCGGTGTTCGGCTGTTCTTTCACCACGTGCTGGAAGCCGCCCTCTTCGGTTTTCGGCAGAGTACGCAACAGCGCATCGGCCCAGTCGTTCACCACCTTCAGCAGATCCTGACGCCCGGTGTGCCCGGCCACCAGCGCGAGCGTGATCATCGGCGCAGTGGTGTTGATCTGAATTTCCGGCAGCCCTTTCGTCAGCTGATCTTCATACCAGGTGAGGATCGACTGCTGGAGGCGGGCATCATTTTGCTGGCGCGCATACTGCCAGAAGCCGTACAGACCGACGCCGACTTCCCATTCCCACTCTTCGAAGTGGATGGCAAAGCCTTCGCCGCCGCGGATACCTACTTCACCCATATTTTTCAGGCGGCAGAAACCCTGAACCACCTGCTCCAGCAGGCCGTTTAATGCTGCGTTGTTCATTGCGCGTCTCCTGACAGCGTGACCTGAATTTCATTGCCCACCAGCGTCGGGAACGCGGCGGCCTTGCCGTGGTGCTGGCAGTTACCCTGCCCGTCGAGCTGCATCTGCGTGTGCTGGCTATCTATCACCCGCGCGATGTCGCCTTGATGTTCAATGCGCAGCGCCTGAACGCGCTGGCAGAAGGCATTAAAATCACCCTCACCCACCTCCAGCCACCACGCCACGCGGCGGCCTTCGGCGCGTACTTCATCACCGTTGACGGTGAGCGGCTGCGAGCACAGTACGGCGGCAAAGGCGTTACCCGCCCGCACGGCAAAGCCCTGCGCCAGCGGAAGCACTTCCTCAAAAGCTTCGGCGTGAAGATGCAGATGCGTCCAGCCCAGCGCATCACGCTCGTCCAGTTGCCACAGCAGCATGGTCTGATTCTCCACCTGCATCACGCGCGGCAGCACGCCGTTACCCGCCCAGAAGGAGGGACGCGCTTCGCTGCCCGGTGCCACGTCGCCCGGATGGTTGACCCACAGCCGCGCCTCGGGACGCGCGGCAAACTGCACATCCACCAGGTGCTGCTGATGCCCGCGCTCGCCGCTGTGGTGATCCACGCAGCTGGAAAGGCTGACTGCTGGCTGCTTCCACGCCACAATGTTGCCGCCGCCGCACTGGTAGTGGGCGCTGAGCATGCCGTGGGTTAAGCGCGCATAGCGTGCCGACTCCATTGGCGGCACGTAGTCGCTCAGGCAGAAAAAAGGCAGCGAGGCGCACTTGCGGTTGACGTGCCCGCCGCCCCAGGCGACGTGGCCGAAGGCGGAAAGCTCGGTCATCTGGCCTGCCAGCAGCTCTTTTTCATACACTCGGCCCATGGTGCCTGCAGCAATGCCGGACTGGTAATGCAGCGCGCTGGTCTGCATCAGGCGGTCGATTAAGCGCTGAGCGCGCTGGCGCAACGTAGCATCGTCGGCCAGCTGGTAGAGCGCGAACAGGCCGATGTAGTCCACCGGGTAGTACGGCGCAGAGTTCCACTCGACAAAGCCCTGCTGCTCGACGGCATCGAACCAGGCACTCAGGCGCTGAGCGGCCATCTCCTGCTGATCGCGGCCCGTGCGGCCAGAGGCAATAAAACGATCCTCCGGGAACATCTGCCCGGCGAGGTACTGCGCGGTATGGAAGCAGAGCGCATGGTTTTCGCTCCAGTACCACATCACGTCGTTGCCCAGTTCATCGTACCAATAGCGATAGCCAACAATGGCGGAGCGCACGCGTTTCCACAGCACCGCCGGGAAGTGTTCGCCGTGGAAGTCATGCCAGATCCACAGCAGCGGCACCATCGAGAAATCCGAACAGTCCTGACGGGCGCTGATACGTTGCAGGGTGCGAATCAGCAGGTTCTGCGCCAGCGAGCCGGTATCGCCCACATGCAGCATGGCGAGCAAACGCCCGGTGCGCGGCACGCCGTGCTCGGCGATGTAGCTCAGGGCCACGCGCTTGCGGGTCTCCAGCACACCTTCACCACCGGGTAGCGCCTCCTGGGGCTGCACGGTGACGCTAAGCGCGCGGCTCATGGTGACATCCCCCAGCGAGGCGGTCAGCGTCAGACGATAGTGGCCCATGCCGATAGAGGCCGGAAGCGGGAGCGTGAGCTCGCCGTTACCGGTGGCGACCAGGCCGAAATCCAGCGGGATCGTTGGAATGCAGTCGTTGCCGAGGCTGTGCACCGCGCCGCGCAGCGTCAGGGTTAGATTTGCCGGGCAGGCCAGCGCCAGGCGCTGGTCGCGTACGGTGATGGTTGCGGGCAGCGAGCCTATAAACTGCGCCAGCGCTTCCACATACGCTGTATCCATCGTCGGCAGCCCTGCCTCAAGCGGACGCTCACCAAGATAGATCATGCGGAAGGCAAAAATGGTGTCGCGTTCAAACAGCTCGTCGAGGTGGATAAGCAGCGCGTTCTCCCCCTGCTGCAGAGGGATATCAACGGCCTGCGTTTGCAGCGTATTGCGGGTAAACGGCGTGAAGCAGACGGCCTGCTCGTCGCCGCTCCAGATACGCACGCCGCCGCAGGTGGCAATCTCGAAAGGATAGCGACCGGTCTGGGGCGCATGCAGGGTGACGCGCAGCCAGCGCTGGCTGTGGGTGGCGACGGGCTGCACGCCCGAAAAGGTCACGGTATCGCTGTGTCCAGTCCAGGTGACCTCGCTCGCTGGTAACGCCTTGTCTGGCGACACGGCGCGCTGCGCAAAATCGCGGCGGAAGATGCGCCGACAGAATGCGTCCTCCGCCGGGCCTTTGCCGTTGGCGAACCGATAGTCCATCGGCTCATCGACCGCTTCGCCCGTGAAAAACTCCGCAAACCGCTCATTGTGCGGCAGTGACACCGTAAAACGCGTCAGCGCTTCGCCCGCAACCAGCCTCATTATGCTTTCCTCAATAACCGCTAAGTAATTGCTCGTTATTCTCTGGAAACGGTATGCCGCAGGCTACGCGGATAAGGGCGGGGTTTTGCGGAACTGCCCGGTCATTCACAATCCTGACCGGGCACGGGGATAAAACGTGATGAATATCACATGAGGAGAGTCAGTTACCTGCGATGAAACGGGGAATTTCACGTTTCACGGCAGTGGAGCGCGAAGGAGGAGTGATCGCCATCACATTTCACCCTTTCAACTGCGTTAGCTCGTGGCTCAGGCTGTCGGCCAGCATGCGCACGCGGGTCGGGTCGAACATCACGTGCAGCCCCGGCGACGCGTCGGTGTGCTGGGCGCAGAAGCTGTCCATTTCCGCCGCGCAGCGGTACAGCTCCTGGATATTGACCTGGCAAATCTCGCGCATGCTCCAGCTGTTTTCCACCAGCCGCGCAAAGTGGAGGGTGAAGAAGGCTTTCTGGGCGTGGCGGAACAGCAGGCAGTAGAGGTCAAAGCCCTGCCACTCCTCCTGCCAGCGTTTTTGCAGCGAGTACGGGAACGCCGCGCGGTCGGCAAAGGCCAGCGCCTGTTCGCGCAGCGTCACCGCCGCCTGCCAGGCACCGTCTTTCTCTTCGGCAATCAGCGACAGGTTGCGCCCGGAGGTCTCAACGTCGCTGGCGCTGAAGAAGATGTCGCGTTCAGAGCCCGGCAGCCAATGGTTGCGGTTGAGCTGGCCGTAGAGGCTCCAGACCGCCTGGCCGTAGCTTGCCGGTACCTGGCTGTGGCGATGGAAGACGTGATCGCGCACGTAGATGGCCTGATACAGCACCTGCCCGGCCTGCGCCATCAGCGACTGAAATTCCTCGAACGTCGCCTCATCGGGCCGCCAGCCGTAGCATTCATCCAGCCAGTGGGTCAGCAGTGCCGCGCGGGTCAGATGTTCATTTTCCCGCGAGAGGATCTGGCTACAGGCCACCAGGTTGCACTCGCTCAGCGTGCCGATCACCCAGTGGTTATCAACCCCTTCCCAGCTGGTTTTGCACACCGCGCCGTTAATGCTGGTATTGCCCCGGCACCACAGCAAGCGCCCCTGTAGCTCGTCGATGCGCGGGAACGGAAACACGCCCCAGCCCACCTCTTCACCCACCAGATCCAGCTCCACCCAGACGTCACGATTTTCCACGTCGAGCAGCGCCGGGTTATTGGGGAACGTCGGCCAGAAACGCTCCGGCGTGAGTTTTATCGACACCGACACGCATTCCGGCAGGGTGCGAATCGCCTCCATCACGTTGGCGATGTCGTGGTTGCCCGCCGGGAAGGCGCGCAGCACCAGATGTTTGTTCTCACGCATCATCGCCCGCGCCATGGCGCTAAAACACTGGGTATAGCGCGACAGGCTGCGCGGGTCGATGTGCGGCGAAGGGTCGTCCTGCCCGGTCAACTCCCAGTTGGGGCGAGAGACCGGCAGCAGGCCGTCGGTATTGGAGAGCGCCACCAGCAGCCCGCTCATGGCGGGGATTTGCTGGCACAGCAGCGTGAGTTTATCCGCCAGATACTGACACCAGAATTCCACATCAAAGCGGATGCTGCCGTCTTTATCAATCAGCTGCGGATGCGCCGCCAGCAGGTCGGCGGGGAAACTGAGTTCTTTGGCCTGAAGATAAAAACGCAGCCCCTGTTTGTGGCAATAACCGGCAAGACGGTTGAGGTAGACGCAGCGGGCGCGCTGCTGGCTGGAGAGACGATCGTTGTACTGGTGCGGCGTGTAGCCCTTCGGCGAGACCAGCTTGTCGAACAGGTCGACCTGGCCGACAATCACGGTATTAAAATCATGGCGAGCGGCCCACTGCACCAGCTCGCAGGCTTTTTCCCAGTTCCAGAACTCTTGATTATTCAGTTCCAGCGCACGCGTTTTCCACATCGTCTTCTCCCTCACGCCACCGCGGCGAGCGGCTATTGTTAGCACAAATGGGGGAGAAGAATCAGCGTCCTGAAGTGCGCTACTTCACAATAAAGCGCGTTGGGGCGAAACAGTTGAGCAGGCGATGCAGGATAAATACCATCGTCAGGGTCGCCAGCAGCGAGATGGTCACCGAGGTGGCGCGATACAGATCGCTGAACACCAGATCGCCGTCCGGCTGTAGATTCTGACCAAACATAATGCCAATGGTGGTGATACTGGCAAAACCGACGCCCGCCCCCACTTTTTCCATCACGTGCAGCCGTGCGCTGAATGCCAGCCCTAAGCCGATAAGCGGCATCATCAACAGCATATGGCTGCTGTGATCGTAAAGGATCAGCTGTATCACCAGAATGTACAGGCACGCCAGCACCACACCCGCCACGCGCCAGATGGAGCTGATCACCGCGCCGCGATAGTGCATCGGGAAGAGGATCAGGATCCCCGCCATCAGCGCCGAGAGCGAGTCGCTCAGGTCGCTCACCTGGAAGACGATAAAAATAATCGTCGCCACCGTGCCCGACAGCAGCGATTCATGGCGCACGCGCGCCGCATCTTTTTCAATCAGCGGCGGCGGCTTACGCGGTTCGGCATCCGGGATCAGGTAATGCATCAGCGCGCTCAATGCCACCGCCATCACGCTGGCCTCAATATTGGAAAACAGCAGCGTGTGCCAGTTGGCGGTAGGGTAGCTCATAAAGTTGAGCATCACGCTCTGGCAGACCACGCCCATCGAGCCAAACAGGAACAGCGGTCCCTGGCTCATAAAACGAAAACGCACCACGTACAGCGCAAACACTACCGCCGTCATGATAACCGGCCATTGGCTGAGATAGCCGATGATCAGTACCATTTCGAGGCAGTTCAACGACGCACTGAAGATAAACTGCTTGGCGACGTGGCGGTTAAATACCGGTACTAAAGACATTAACAGCAGCGGGTAAACGACGAAGAACACGCCGTAGTGAGTATCGTAAAACGTCGAGATACTCAGCGCCACCATACCGGCAAAGGCAATGCGCAAGGTCTGACGGAAATCATTCGCCGTGTAGACGATGTTGCCGTGAGGGGTAAAGACCTGCGCGAGGGTTTTAATAGACATAGTGCAACCAGCTAATCAGGTGAATTTGCAGCCCTGAGAAGAAGCGGGCAAAGCCGCCTTCGCTGTTATACAACTGCACCGTGGCGCGCGCGCCGGTTGGCAGGGTTTTATCCAGTGGTTCGTTCAGCGCCACGTGAATGCGCATACGCTGCGCGTCACGCACCCAGCGGGTGGACTGCTCCGGCTGCGACAGCTCGCCGTTTACCGCTTCCTGACCGGCGAGGATCCCCGCATCGCTGCTGGTCACCTTCGCGGCAAACACCTGACCCGGTAGCGCATCAAACACCACCGCGGCATCGGTCCCCTGTTTGGTATGACGCAGGCTCTTTTCGCGGAAGTCGGCCACGATATCGGTTTTCTGATTCACCACCGCCATCACCGCACTGCCCGCCGAGGCATACAGGCCAGGGCTAAGCTGGAGGTTACTGACGGTGCCGTCCGCTTCGGCGCGGATTTTGGTCCAGTCGAGATTGAGCTGCGCTTCCCGCAGCGCCGTCTGATACTGCTGGAGCGTGACGTTGTGGCTATCGTCACGCTCGCCGCGCTGAATTTGCAGGTTATGAATGGAGGCGTGCAGCGCGCTGACCGACTGCTCGCTGGTCTGCCAGGTGGTGCGAACTTTATCGAGATCTGACTGCGAGACGTTCTGCATCCGGCTCAGGCTCTGGTAGCGATCGTAGGTCACGCGGTCGTTGCGGGCCGTGAGCTGCGCGGTCTTGAGGTTCGCTTCGGCGGCGGCAATCTGGGCATCAAGCTGTTGATTGCTCAGCCTGGCCTGCGCCAGCGCTAACGCGGCGGAATCGACCTTATTCTGAAACGGGGTTGGGTCCAGTTCATACAGCAGGTCGCCCTTTTTCACCGTGCTGTTGTTGTGCACGTAGACCTGTGAAACGTAGCCGGAGACGCGCGAAGAGATAGGCGTCACGACGCGCATCACCGTGGAGTCCGGCGTCAGCGGGATCCAGATATCGGCAACGATAAAATAGAGAAACATCAGCAGGAAAGAGGCAATACTGACCCTTACCCAGCGGGCAAACTTCTGTTCTGGCGTCATCATGGTGTTTAGTCGGTTTTATTATTTTCTTCGCGGATATTCCGCAGATTGCAGGCTATTTGATTCAGGGTGTCGCTAAACTTCGCGATGTCGGCGGCGGGAATGCCGTTAGCGACGCGAGTCTGGAAGGCTTCAATCACCTGGTTGAGCGTCTGGAGCACGGCCCGACCTTCGTCGGTGAGCGTCAGCAGGCGGATGCGTTTGTCGTACGGTGAGACGGTGCGCTGCAGGTAGCCCTGCTGTTCCAGTAACGTGAGCGTGCGCATCAGCGGCGGCAGTTCAATGCCTTGCGTCTCCGCAAGCTCACTGACCGAAACGTTGTCACCCAACTGATGAAGCTGCATCAGCACCGTCCAGCTAGACTGCGTCAGGCCGGTATCGGTAATGGCATGATCGATGATTGAACGCCACTGACGTACCACCATCGCCATACGCATGCCCATTGGGCGGCGGGCAAACAGCTCTTCTTCGGTCATCATACTCTCCGATCGTTTCGTACCACTACGATAATACTTACCATGATAAGTATCAAGGAACGGAGAGGCTATACCGCATGGATTGTAAAACGGGCCTACCTGGCGGCGATGTACTCCACGTCCATGGACACGCAGTTAACAAGGCCGATGCGCGCCAGCGAGGTGATGGGCCCCCGCGCGGTGAAAGGGACATGGTACTCTTCATCTTCAATGGTCACCTCGCCGAAACGAAGTTCGGGGGTCATCGTACCGAGCTGACTTTTTTCCTGATACCAGTGCGGGAAGCGGCCGCGTAAATAGTCCTCTTTCACCCGCAGCAGTGCTTTACGGGAGAAATCCGGACGACAGGCCGATGTCGTATCGTGGAAGGTTTCATGAACAACGCATATCGTCGAAACGCCTGCAGTCAGCAGGCCACAAAATAGTGCAGTCACTAATAATGTCTTTTTCATGCTGAAGGTAGGTTAGGTTGAGTTAACGTATTATCACATCGGGGTATTCTAGAAACATCAGGGGGTATGTAAACCCACCCGTTGGTATTGTTGCGTAAATATCGAATAAATAACTCAGTAAAAAAGATGAGTTACCATAATATATGCATACTGATTATTGTTAATCTCCTTTAATTGTTTTACACCATCATCTTAATTACTCTCCCTATTTATTTTTACACCATCAAAATAACGAAGTCTAATAATACAAAACGCCTATTTTTATATATTTATGGAGACCCATTTCCAGAAATAAAATCGTTTTATGGTGAAAGGGTAGACAGCGCAGGCAGTTTGGTGGCAGGATAAAAAGATGAACACAAACGTGACCGTTACTCGCTCCAACCGTTGGTGGCTGCCTTCATAACAGGCGGCTCGGGTTACGTTATCTTTTTTCAAAGCCGCCGAAAGGCGGCTTTGTTGTTTCTCAGTCTCGTCTTTCGGCTTTATATCTCATAAGGAACGACTGATGAACACCACCCATACTATCCTGACCGGCGACCGCCCTACCGGCCAACTGCATCTTGGCCACTACGTCGGTTCGCTGCGCCAGCGCGTGCAATTACAGCATGAACATCAGCAGTTTATTCTGATTGCCGACCTGCAGGGTCTGACCGACAACGGCAGCAACCCGCAAAAAATCAGCCACAATATCCTGGAAGTGATGGCCGACTATCTGGCGGTGGGCATTGACCCGAGCCGCACCACCATTTGCCTGCAATCGGCCCTGCCCGCGCTGGCGGAGTTAACCGCGCTGTATATGAATATCGTTACCGTAGCCCGCGTGGAGCGTAATCCGACGGTGAAAAACGAGATCGCGCAGAAAGGCTTCTCCCGTTCACTGCCGGTCGGCTTTATGGCCTATCCGATTAGCCAGGCCGCCGACATTACCGCCTTTCACGCCGATCTCGTACCGGTGGGCGACGATCAGCTACCGATGATCGAACAAACCAACGAGATCGTGCACAAGATGAATAGCCTGACCACCGAACCGGTGCTGCGCCACTGCAAAGCGTTGCTGAGCGACGTGAGCCGACTGCCGGGCATTGATGGCGGCGCGAAGATGTCGAAATCGCTCGGCAATACGCTGACCCTTAGCGCCAGCGAGTCAGAAATCCATCAAGCGGTGAGCGCCATGTACACCGACCCCAACCACCTGCGCGTAGCCGATCCCGGGCAAGTCGACGGCAACGTAGTCTTCACCTACCTCGATGCATTCCATCCCGATAAAGCGCTCGTCGCAGAGATGAAGGCGCACTACCAGCGGGGCGGACTGGGCGACCGGCAGTGCAAAAACGTGCTGGAAGCGTGCTTACAGGAACTGCTGGCCCCTATCCGTGAACGCCGTGCGACCGTGATTCAGGATAAAGGCATGCTGCTGGAGCTGCTGCGTCAAGGCAGCGAACGGGCGCATGAGGTGACTCAGAAGACGCTACATGCGGTCAAACGCGGGCTTGGGCTGCCGGTGCTGTTCTGAACGCCATGAGGGCGCGGACGTTGCCGAGCCCTCATCCACTTTGATTAATTGTGTTAATGCTTTCGCAAACCCATGTTAATGGCATGGACATAATGAATGTCGGTGCTAGTATGGCATTGACAGTAGCTATATTTATGCGTGTTTCATTTACGGCCAGGATTGCTGACGATGACCACATGAGTAGCACTCTTCACAGCATCCTTTCCTTTCGTTCAAGACGAAACGCGCGCACTCAGCAACAGGGAACAGAGCGGGTAGCGTATGGACAAATTCAAGCAGCATTGGGCCTGGTATATCGTCGGTATCGCGGTGGTGATTGCCGCCGCGGCGTGGTGGATGCTTCGTCCGCCGGGGCTACCGGCAGGGTTCGCCAGCAGTAATGGTAGAATTGAAGCCACGGAAGTGGATATCGCCACCAAAACCGCCGGGCGTATCGAGTCGATTGTCGTCAAAGAGGGGCAGTTTGTCCGCCAGGGTGAAGTGCTGGCCCGCATGGACACCCGGGTGCTGAACGAGCAGCGCCTGGAAGCTGCCGCACAGATTAAAGAGGCGCAGAGCGCCGTCGCCGCAGCCAAAGCCTTGCTGGATCAGCGTCAGAGTGAAATGCGCGCCAGCGAAGCCATCGTTAAACAGCGCCAGGCAGAGCTGGACTCCACCTCCAAACGTCACGCCCGCTCCAGCACGCTGTCGCAGCGCGGCGCGGTTTCCGCCCAGCAGCTTGACGATGACCGTGCCGCCGCCGAAAGCGGCAGGGCTGCACTCGAGTCCGCGCGTGCGCAGGTCTCTGCTGCCCGTGCGGCGATAGAAGCCGCCCGCACCAGCATCATTCAGGCGCAAACCCGCGTTGAAGCCGCCCAGGCAACCGAACGCCGCATCATGGCCGATATCGACGATAGCGAACTGAAAGCCCCGCGCGATGGGCGCATTCAGTACCGCGTAGCCGAGCCGGGTGAAGTGCTGGCTGCCGGTGGACGCGTGCTGAATATGGTCGACCTCGCCGACGTCTACATGACCTTCTTCCTGCCCACCGAGCAAGCCGGGCTGTTAGCCATCGGCAGCGAGGTGCGCATCATTCTGGATGCCGCGCCGGATCTGGTGATCCCTGCCAATATCAGTTTTGTGGCAAGCGTCGCCCAGTTCACGCCGAAAACTGTCGAAACCAGCGATGAACGGCTTAAGCTGATGTTCCGCGTTAAAGCGCGCATTCCGCCGGAACTGTTGGCTGAACACCTTGAGTATGTGAAAACCGGCCTGCCGGGAATGGCCTATGTACGCCTGGATAACCAGCAGCCGTGGCCTGCCACGCTGATGGTGAGGTTGCCGCAATGAAACAGGATATCCACCCCGCCGTCGCCCGGCTGGAGCACGTCGGCCAGCATTTCGGTGCCACCGTCGCGCTGCGCGATATCACGCTGACTATCCCCTCACGACGGATGGTAGGGTTGATTGGCCCGGACGGCGTGGGGAAATCGAGCCTGCTGTCGCTGATTGCCGGCGCAAGGGTAATTGAGCAAGGTAACGTGATGGTGCTCGGCGGCGATATGCGCGATGCCCGACACCGCCGCGACGTCTGCCCGAAAATCGCCTGGATGCCGCAGGGGCTGGGCAAAAACCTCTATCACACCCTGTCGGTCTACGAGAACGTCGACTTCTTTGCGCGGCTGTTTGGTCATGATAAAAGCGAGCGTGAAGCGCGTATTGACGAGCTGCTGCAAAGCACCGGGCTGGCGCCGTTCCGCGACCGCCCAGCCGGGAAACTCTCCGGTGGGATGAAGCAGAAGCTCGGCCTATGCTGTGCGCTGATCCACGATCCAGAGTTACTGATCCTCGATGAACCGACCACCGGTGTGGACCCGCTCTCACGCGCGCAGTTCTGGGAGCTTATCGACAGCATCCGCGAGCGCCAGCCGGAGATGAGCGTGCTGGTTGCCACCGCCTATATGGAAGAGGCCGAGCGCTTCGACTGGCTGGTGGCGATGAACGCCGGGGAAGTGCTGGCCACCGGCAGCGCGGAAGAACTGCGTAACCACACCCATAGCCAGACGCTGGAACAGGCGTTTATCGCCCTACTGCCAGAAGCGCAGCGCAACGCGCACCAGCAGGTTATCATCCCGCCGCGCGATACCTCTGAAGAGGAGATCGCCATTGAAGCGCGCGGGCTGACTATGCGCTTTGGCAACTTTGTCGCGGTGGATCACGTGAACTTTCGTATCGCCCGCGGCGAGATTTTCGGCTTTCTCGGCTCTAACGGCTGCGGTAAGTCCACCACCATGAAGATGCTGACCGGGCTGCTGCCTGCCAGCGAAGGGGAAGCCTGGCTGTTTGGTCAGCCGGTCGATCCAAAAGATATCGAGACCCGCCGCCGGGTAGGCTACATGTCGCAGGCTTTCTCGCTCTACAGCGAGCTGAGCGTACGGCAGAACCTGGAGCTACACGCCAAGCTGTTCCATATCCCGGATGACGAAATTCCCGCACGGGTTGCCGAAATGAGCCAGCGCTTTATGCTCACCGAGGTAGAGAATGCCCTGCCTACCGCGCTGCCGCTCGGTATTCGCCAGCGTCTGTCGCTGGCGGTGGCGGTTATCCATCGCCCGGAGATGCTGATCCTCGACGAACCGACCTCCGGCGTAGACCCGGTGGCCCGCGATATGTTCTGGCAGTTGATGGTCGACCTGGCACGCCAGGATAAGGTCACCATCTTTATCTCCACCCACTTTATGAACGAGGCGGAGCGCTGCGACCGTATTTCGCTGATGCACGCGGGCAAGGTGCTGGCCAGCGATACCCCACAGGCGCTGGTCGAAAAGCGCGGCGCAGCCACGCTGGAAGAGGCGTTTATTGCTTACCTGAAGGAGGCCTCCGATCCCATTCCTGTTGCAGAGATGGCGGAAGCGCCCGTGAAAACCGAGAGCGAACCACCGCGTCAGGCCTTTAGCCTGCGCCGTCTGTTCAGCTATAGCCGCCGTGAAGCGCTGGAGCTGCGCCGCGATCCGGTGCGATCGACACTGGCGCTGCTGGGAACGGTGATCCTGATGTTTATCATGGGCTATGGGATCAGCATGGACGTAGAGGATCTGCGCTTTGCGGTGCTCGACCGCGATCAAACCGTCAGCAGCCAGGGCTGGTCGCAGAACATTGCCGGTTCGCGCTATTTTATCGAGCAGCCGCCGCTGCATAGCTACGACGAACTGGACCGCCGAATGCGCGATGGCGAATTGGCGGTCGCCATCGAAATTCCGCCAAACTTTGGCCGTGATATTGCCCGCGGCACGCCGGTGCAGATAGGCGTGTGGGTCGATGGCGCGATGCCAAACCGCGCGGAAACGGTGCGCGGCTACGTGCAGGCGATGCACCTTTCGTGGTTACAGGAGATGGCTGGGCGGCAGCCTTCCGCCAGCCGTGATACCTCGTTGATTTCTATTGAAACACGTTATCGCTATAACCCGGATGTGAAAAGCCTGCCAGCGATCGTTCCGGCGGTGATCCCGCTGCTATTGATGATGATCCCGGCGATGCTCAGCGCGCTGAGCGTGGTGCGGGAGAAAGAGCTGGGTTCGATCATCAACCTGTACGTAACGCCCACCACCCGCACTGAGTTTTTACTCGGTAAGCAGATGCCTTACATCGTGCTCGGGATGTTCAACTTTCTGCTGCTCTGCGCGCTGTCGGTATTCGTTTTTGGCGTGCAGCATAAGGGGAGTTTCCTGACGCTGACGCTGGCGGCGCTGCTGTATGTCACCATCGCCACCGGGCTGGGGCTGTTGATCTCCACCTTTATGAAGAGCCAGATCGCGGCGATCTTCGGGACGGCGATCATTACGCTGATTCCCGCCACCCAGTTCTCCGGGATGATCGATCCGGTCGCGTCGCTTGAAGGGCCAGGCCGCTGGATTGGCCAGATCTACCCAACCAGCCACTTCCTGACCATCGCCCGCGGCACTTTCTCAAAAGCGCTGGGGCTAGGTGACCTGTGGGCGTCGTTTATTCCGCTGCTGATTGCCGTGCCGCTGGTGCTGGGATTAAGCGTGTGGCTGCTGAAAAAACAGGAGGGATGATGCGCGGATTACGCAATATTTATAACCTCGGCGTGAAGGAACTCCGCAGCCTGCTGGGCGATAAGGCGATGCTGACGCTGATTGTGTTTGCCTTCACCGTTTCGGTCTACTCTTCGGCAACGGTGATGCCAGGCTCTCTGCACCTGGCGCCGATTGCTATTGCCGATATGGATAAATCACAGCTCTCATCGCGGATTATCAACGGCTTCTATCGGCCGTGGTTCCTTGAACCCGAGCTGATTACCGCCGACGAGATGGATGCAGGGCTGGATGCCGGGCGCTATACCTTCGCCATCAATATTCCGCCTAATTTTCAACGGGATGTACTGGCAGGAAGGCAGCCGGATTTGCAGGTTAACGTCGATGCCACCCGTATGAGCCAGGCGTTTACCGGCAACAGCTATATCCAGAACATCGTGACCGGAGAGGTGAACAGCTTTGTGGCGCGGTATCGGGATAACAGTGCGTTGCCGGTAGAGCTGGCAGTGAGGATGCGCTTTAACCCGAACCTCGAGCAGGCGCGTTTTGGCGCGGTGATGGCGATCATCAACAACATTACGATGCTGGCGATCGTGCTTACCGGATCGGCGTTGATCCGCGAGCGTGAGCACGGTACGGTTGAGCACCTGCTGGTGATGCCGGTAACGCCGTTTGAGATTATGCTCGCTAAGATCTGGTCGATGGGACTGGTGGTTCTGGTGGTGTCGGGGCTGTCGCTGATGTTGATGGTGCAGGGGATCCTGCAGGTGCCGATAGAGGGGTCAATCCCGCTATTTATGCTGGGGGTCGCGCTGAGCCTGTTTGCGACAACGTCGATCGGCATTTTTATGGGCACGATTGCCCGATCTATGCCGCAGCTGGGGCTGTTGATGATCCTTGTGCTGCTGCCGTTGCAGATGCTGTCCGGCGGTTCAACGCCGAGAGAGAGTATGCCGCAGCTGGTGCAGGACATTATGCTTACCATGCCCACGACGCATTTCGTGAGCCTGGCGCAGGCTATTCTTTATCGCGGTGCCGATTTTGCTATCGTCTGGCCGCAGTTTTTGACGCTGCTGGCCATTGGCGGAGCGTTCTTTGGTATTGCACTGGTGCGTTTTCGTAAGACGATTGGGGAGATGGCGTAAGATTTGTAGCCCGGGCGAACGCAGTGACCCCGGGATGTTCACCGCACTTTCACTTTCCCGCAGACGAAAAAAAGCCCATCCGTCAGGATGGGCTTCTTCACTTAATTGATGCCTGGCAGTTCCCTACTCTCGCATGGGGAGACCCCACACTACCATCGGCGCTACGGCGTTTCAC
>NZ_VDAG01000084.1:0-555 GCF_019584505.1 Kluyvera sp. EC_51
ACACTTGATCCTGCGACCGGTGGAAAGTGCGTCCATGACGAAATCCATCGACCAGGTCAGATTGGGCGCCGCCGGACGGAGCAGCGGCAGACGTTCTGTTGCCAGCCCTTTACGACGTCTTCTGCGTTTTACGCCCAGGCCACTGAGGTGATAAAGCCGGTACACGCGCTTATGATTAACATGAAGCCCTTCACGGCGCAGCAACTGCCAAATACGACGGTAGCCAAAACGCCTGCGCTCCAGTGCCAGCTCAGTGATGCGCCCTGATAAATGCGCATCAGCAGCCGGACGGTGAGCCTCATAGCGGCAGGTCGACAGGGATAAACCTGTAAGCCTGCAGGCACGACGTTGCGACAGACCGGTCGCATCACACATCAACATCACGGCTTCCCGCTTCTGGTCTGTCGTCAGTACTTTCGCCCAAGAGCCACCTGAAGCGCCTCTTTATCCAGCATGGCTTCGGCAAGCAGCTTCTTGAGTCTGGCGTTCTCTTCCTCAAGCGACTTCAGGCGCTTAACTTCAGGCACCTCCATACCGCCATACTTCTTACGCCAG
>NZ_VDAG01000085.1:0-165205 GCF_019584505.1 Kluyvera sp. EC_51
GTTACGCACCACCCCGTCAGTAGCTGAACAGGAGGGACAGCTGATAGAAACAGAAGCCACTGGAGCACCTCAAAAACACCATCATACACTAAATCAGTAAGTTGGCAGCATCACCACGTTGAATTATGTGAACCAGAGCCCAGTTGCAATGCAAGCTGGGCTTTTTTTTACAAAAATTCAGCGAGAACAATGACCTTTATAAAGTATTGATTTTGTTTATTAATCATTTATTGTGCGAATGCGCATTTCTTTCTTAATCTTATCCTAAGATAACACTGATACTTTTACCGCAATTCAATGTTGTAGGTTTAATTATCACATCTATCTATTCCTGATTTTAACAACATCGCGATAGCACCGTTTTATTCACGAATCAGGCGTACTCATTTGCGTTATAGGGTAAGGAACATTCATGAGTGATTTTCTGCCGTTTTCACGTCCCTCTATGGGCGAGGCGGAGTTCGCAGCGCTGAAAGAGGTGCTGCAATCTGGTTGGATCACCACCGGGCCAAAAAACCAGGCGCTGGAAGAGGCGTTTTGCGCCCTGACGGGCAACCGTTTCTCGATTGCCGTGAGCTCCGCGACCGGTGGTATGCACGTCACGCTGATGGCCCTCGGTATTGGTCCTGGCGATGAAGTTATCACCCCTTCGCAAACCTGGGTTTCCACCCTCAATATGATCGTGCTGCTGGGCGCGACGCCGGTAATGATCGATGTCGATCGTGACAATCTGATGATTACCCCTGAGGCGGTCGAAGCGGCGATTACCCCGCGTACCAAAGCCATTATTCCCGTGCACTATGCCGGTGCGCCTGCGGATATCGACGGTATTCGCGCGGTTGCTGAACGTCACGGTATTCCGATGATTGAAGATGCGGCGCATGCGGCGGGTACCTACTACAAAGGCCATCATGTTGGCTGGCAGGGAACGGCGATTTTCTCCTTCCACGCTATTAAAAACATGACCAGCGCCGAGGGCGGGCTGATTGTCACCGACGACGAACAGCTGGCAAACCGCATTCGCAGCCTCAAATTCCACGGTCTCGGCGTTGATGCCTATGACCGCCAGACCCATGGCCGCGCTCCGCAGGCAGAAGTGATTAGCCCGGGCTTTAAGTACAACCTGGCCGACATCAACGCCGCCCTGGCGCTGGTTCAGTTGGGCAAATTAGGGGCGGCCAACCAGCGTCGCAACGATATTGCGCAGCGCTACGTGCAGGAACTGGCCGACACGCCATTCCAGCCGCTGGCCGTACCGAGTTGGCCGCACCAGCATGCCTGGCATCTGTTCATTATTCGCGTGGACGAAGCGCGCTGCGGTATCAGCCGTGATGCGCTGATGGAGCAGCTCAAGGCGCAAGGCATTGGCACCGGGCTGCACTTCCGCGCGGCGCATACGCAGAAATATTACCGCGAGCGCTTCCCGGAACTCTCCCTGCCGAATACCGAATGGAACAGCGCGCGTATCTGTTCATTACCTCTTTTCCCGGATATGACCGATGACGACACCTCCCGTGTCATTACGGCGCTCCACCAGTTAGCAGGCCGTTGATATGTTTGAGTACCCGTTAGTCAAGAAAGTCTCCGTCGTGATCCCGGTCTACAACGAGCAGGATAGCCTGCCGGAGCTTCTCCGCCGTACCGACGCGGCCTGCGCGACCCTGAATCGTGACTATGAAATTCTGCTGGTTGATGACGGCAGCAGCGACGACTCCGCACGCATGCTGGTTGAAGCGGCAGAAGCCCCGGAAAGCCACATTGTGGCGGTGCTGCTGAACCGTAACTACGGCCAGCACTCGGCGATTATGGCGGGCTTCAGCCATGTCACTGGAGACCTGATCATCACCCTTGATGCCGACCTGCAAAACCCGCCGGAAGAGATTCCGCGGCTGGTCGAAAAAGCAGACGAAGGCTATGACGTGGTCGGCACCGTGCGCCAGAACCGTCAGGACAGCATCTTCCGTAAAACCGCCTCGAAGATGATTAACCGTCTGATCCAGCGGACCACCGGTAAAGCGATGGGCGACTACGGCTGCATGCTGCGCGCCTATCGCCGCCACATCATCGACGCGATGCTCAATTGCCACGAACGCAGCACCTTTATCCCGATTCTGGCGAACACCTTTGCTCGCCGCGCCGTGGAGATCCCGGTGATGCACGCCGAGCGTGAGTTCGGCGACTCGAAATACAGCTTTATGCGCCTGATCAACCTGATGTACGACCTGGTGACCTGTTTAACCACCACGCCGCTGCGTCTTCTGAGCGTGGTCGGCAGCGTCATCGCCGTGCTCGGCTTTGCCTTCTCCATTCTGTTAGTGGTGCTGCGTCTGGCGCTGGGCCCGGAATGGGCGGGGGACGGTGTGTTCATGCTGTTCGCCATTCTGTTCATGTTTATCGGGGCCCAGTTTATCGGCATGGGCCTCCTCGGGGAGTATATCGGCCGCATCTACAACGACGTGCGCGCCCGTCCTCGTTACTTTATTCAACGTGTTGTTCGCCAGGAAAATCTGGAATCTGAAGAGGAAAATCGTTAATGAAAGCTGTTGTATTTGCCTATCACGACATGGGTTGCACCGGTATTCAGGCACTGCTGGATGCCGGATACGACATTGAGGCGATCTTCACTCACCCGGATAACGCCGGTGAAAACAACTTCTTTGGCTCCGTTGCCCGTCTGGCAGCCGAGCAGGGCATTACCGTCTATGCACCGGAAGATGTGAACCACCCGCTGTGGGTTGACCGTATTCGTGCGATGGCACCGGAAGTGATTTTCTCCTTCTACTACCGCAACCTGCTGAGTGACGAGATTCTGAATCTGGCGCCAAAAGGCGCGTTCAACCTGCACGGTTCCCTGCTGCCTAAATACCGTGGCCGCGCGCCGCTGAACTGGGTGCTGGTGAACGGTGAGAAAGAGACCGGCGTCACCCTGCACCGCATGACCCACCGCGCTGATGCGGGCGACATTGTGGCGCAGCAGACCGTCGCCATTGCCGACTCTGACGTGGCACTGTCGCTGCACCGTAAGCTGTGTGCGGCTTCCCAGACTCTGCTGGGCGATGCGCTGCCGAAAATCCGCAGCGGCCAGACTCAGGAACGTGCGCAGGACGATACTCAGGCGACCTACGTGGGTCGTCGTACCCCAGATGACGGTCGTCTGACTTGGGAAAAACCGGCGCAGGAGCTGCACAACCTGGTCCGCGCGGTGAGCGATCCGTGGCCGGGCGCGTTTGGCTATGTCGGCACCAACAAATTTATCGTCTGGAAATCTCGTGTGCGTACCGATATGGCCGCCGCGAAGCCGGGTACCGTGCTGTCCGTGGCGCCGCTGGTGGTTGCCTGCGGTGAAGGCGCGCTGGAAATCGTCACCGGTCAGAGCGCTAACGGCGTTTACATGCAGGGCACTCAGCTGGCGCCAGCAATGGGCCTGGTGGCCGGTGCGCTGCTCTCCAGCCGTCCGTTTGTGGCGGTGAAACGTCGTACTCGCGTGCTGATTCTGGGCGTGAACGGCTTTATCGGTAACCACCTGACGGAACGTCTGCTTGAGGACGACAACTACGAGATTTACGGCCTGGATATTGGCTCTGACGCCATCAGCCGCTTCCTCGACTGCCCGCGCTTCCACTTTGTCGAAGGCGACATCAGTATCCACTCCGAGTGGATCGAGTACCACATTAAAAAATGCGACGTGGTGCTGCCGCTGGTGGCGATTGCGACCCCTATCGAATACACCCGTAACCCGCTGCGCGTGTTCGAGTTAGACTTCGAAGAGAACCTGAAGATTATTCGTGACTGCGTGAAGTACAACAAGCGCATCATCTTCCCGTCGACTTCCGAAGTGTACGGCATGTGCACCGACGCTAACTTCGATGAAGACACCTCCAACCTGGTGGTGGGGCCAATCAGCAAACAGCGTTGGATCTACTCGGTTTCCAAGCAGCTGCTGGACCGTGTTATTTGGGCCTACGGCGACAAAACCGGCCTCAAATTTACCCTGTTCCGTCCGTTTAACTGGATGGGCCCGCGTCTGGATAACCTGAACGCCGCGCGTATCGGCAGCTCCCGTGCGATCACCCAGCTGATCCTCAACCTGGTTGAAGGTTCACCGATCAAACTGATCGAAGGCGGCAAGCAGAAACGTTGCTTTACCGACATCAGCGACGGTATCGAAGCGCTGTTCCGCATCATCGAGAACAAAGATGGCCGTTGCGATGGGCAGATCATCAACATCGGTAACCCGGACAACGAAGCGAGCATCAAAGAGCTGGCAGAAATGCTGCTCGACTGCTTCGAACGTCACCCACTGCGTGACCGCTTCCCGCCGTTTGCTGGCTTCCGTGAAGTGGAAAGCAGCGACTACTACGGCAAAGGCTATCAGGACGTTGAGCACCGTAAGCCGAGCATCCGTAACGCCAAACGTTGCCTTGACTGGCAGCCGACGGTAGAAATGCAGCAGACCGTTGAAGAGACGCTGGACTTCTTCCTGCGCACGGTTGAATTGACGGATGAAAAATCATCATGAAAAAAGTAGGTTTGCGCGTTGATGTGGACACCTTTCGCGGCACTCGCGAGGGCGTGCCACGGCTGATGGCGGTGCTCAAAAAGCACCGCGTACAGGCCAGTTTTTTCTTCAGCGTCGGGCCGGATAACATGGGGCGCCACTTGTGGCGCCTGGTAAAACCGAAGTTCTTGTGGAAGATGCTGCGCTCGCGCGCGGCATCGCTGTATGGCTGGGATATTCTCCTCGCCGGCACGGCCTGGCCTGGACGACGTATCGGTGCGGCAAACGCGGAGATTATCCGCAGCGTTGCGCAGGTGCATGAAGTCGGGCTCCACGCCTGGGATCATCACCGCTGGCAGCAGTGGAGCGGCGTGTGGAAAGAGCAGCAACTGGTGGAAGAGATTGGGCGCGGCTTGCGTGAGCTGGAGTCTATTCTCGGCCGTCCGGTCTCCTGCTCTGCGGTGGCGGGCTGGCGCGCGGATCAGCGTGTGGTGAAGGCCAAAGAGTCCTTTGATTTTCACTACAACAGCGACTGTCGCGGCACGCAGCCGTTTCTTCCACAGTTGGCTAATGGGGAGATGGCTACCGTGCAGATCCCCGTTACTCTGCCAACCTGGGATGAAGCCGTCGGCACCGTGGTCAGCGCGGAAGGCTATAACCGCTGGCTGCTGGAGCAGATCCGCAAAGATACCGGTACGCCGGTTTATACCATTCATGCAGAGGTTGAAGGCGGTGTATGCGCCGAACAGTTCGATTATCTGCTGACCCTGGCGGCGCAACAGGAAATTCTGTTTTGCCCGCTGAGCCAGCTTCTTCCGGATGACTTCCGTCAGCTCCCGGTCGGGAAGGTGGTACGGGGAGAGTTGGCTGGCCGTGAAGGCTGGCTTGGTTGCCAACAACTATTGAGCCCCGATGTATGAAATCCCTTCGCTACGGTATTTCGTTAGTTGCATTGTTCGTTCTTTACTACCTTCTGCCCCTCAACTTCCGGTTGCTGTGGCAGCCGGATGAAACCCGCTACGCCGAGATCAGCCGTGAAATGCTGGCCACCGGCGACTGGATTGTGCCGCACTTCCTCGGCCTGCGTTATTTTGAAAAGCCGATTGCGGGCTACTGGATCAACAGCATTGGTCAGTGGCTCTTTGGGCATAACAACTTTGGCGTGCGCTTTGGCTCGGTGTTCTCTATCACCGTGTCTGCGCTGCTGGTGGCCTGGCTTGCCTGGCGTATCTGGCGCGACAAGAAAGTGGCGGTGCTCTCCGGCGTTATCTTCCTGACGGCGTTCCTGGTCTACGGTATCGGCACCTATGCGGTACTCGACCCGATGATCACGCTGTGGATGACCCTGGCGATGTTCAGCTTCTGGCTGGCTGCGTCGGCGAAAACCACCGGTGAACGCTTCTGGGGCTACGTGCTGCTCGGTATCGCTTGTGGCATGGGGGTGATGACCAAAGGGTTCCTGGCGCTAGCGGTGCCGGTCATCGGCGTGCTGCCGTGGGTTATCGCCCAGAAGCGCTGGCGGGAAGTCCTTATCTGGGGCTGGCTGTCGGTGCTGGTGTGCGTGCTCACCGTGCTGCCGTGGGGGCTGGCGATTGCGCTGCGTGAAGGTGACTTCTGGCGCTACTTCTTCTGGGTCGAGCATATTCAGCGTTTTGCGCAGAGCGACGCTCAGCATAAAGCACCGTTCTGGTATTATCTGCCGTTCCTGATTGCCGGGAGCCTGCCGTGGCTGGCGCTGCTGCCGGGCGCATTAAAGCTCGGCTGGCGCGATCGTCAAGGCCAGGGCAGCGCGTTCTATCTGTTGGGCTGGATAGTGATGCCGTTCCTGTTCTTCAGCATCGCAAAAGGCAAGCTGCCGACCTATATTCTGCCGTGCTTTGGGCCGCTGGCGATGCTGATGGCGCGCTATGCGGTGGATGCAGCGAAAGTGGGCGCGAAGGCGCTGCGGATTAACGGCATCATCAACATCGCCTTCGGCGTGGTTGGTTTGGTGGCGGTGGTTGTTGTGTCGCCGTGGGGGCCGATGAAGCACCCGGTGTGGATGCAGATTGAGCTGTATAAGTGTGTGCTGGCGGCGGTGGCGTTCTTTGTCTGGGCGCTGATGGGCTGGTTGTCTATTAAGTCGACAACGCCGCGCTGGACGCTGGCGGCACTCTGCCCGATGGGGTTAGCGCTGCTGGTGGGCTTTGCGATTCCTGACCGTGTGACCGACAGTAAGCAGCCGCAGTTCCTGGTGGATATTGTGAGCGAGTCGCTGACTCCAAGCCGCTACGTACTGAGCAACAACGTCGGTATCGCCGCGGGGCTTGCCTGGGAACTGAACCGCAGCGACGTCATCATGTATTCGCAGACGGGCGAGCTGAAATACGGTCTTTCCTATCCGGATGCGAAAGGGCGCTTTATCTCCAGCGAAGATTTCCCACAGTGGCTGGAAGCGCATCGTCAGGAGGGGCCAATCTCTCTGGTACTGCAGCTGCAGCGCAATACCAAAGTGGTGGATCTGCCGTTGCCAAAACCGGATGAGGTGTATGTGATGGGTCGTACCGCGTTTATTCAGTACCGTCCGCAATGATCACCTGGGCCTGCCTGCTGCTCGCCAGCTTATTGAGCTGTGCCGGGCAGCTATGCCAGAAACAGGCTACGCGCCCGGCACCCGCCGGGCAGCGTGGGCGTCATCTGATGACCTGGCTTGGGCTCGCGCTGGCGATGCTCGGGCTGGGGATGCTACTGTGGCTGCTGGTGCTGCAGCAAATCCCGGTCAGCGTGGCCTACCCGATGCTGAGCCTGAACTTTGTCTGGGTGACGCTGGCGGCGCGTACTATCTGGCGTGAGCCGGTCAGCCGCCGTCACTGGGCGGGCGTTGGGCTGATTATTGTCGGCATTATGTTGCTAGGGAGCAGCGCCTGATGGGGCTTATCTGGGCATTAATGAGCGTTGGGCTGGTGAGCGCCGCCCAACTGACGCTGCGGGTGGCCATGACAACTCTGCCACCGGCGGAGCAGCCGCTGGTGTTCCTTCTCCACCTGCTGCATTTCGGCGACGGCACGCTGGCGCTTTTCCTTGGTCTGTTCGGCTACGTCGCCTCGATGGCCTGCTGGTTCTTCGCCCTGAAGCGCCTGCCGCTGGCAAAAGCTTACGCGTTGCTGAGCCTGAGTTATATGGTGGTATGGTGCGCCGCTATCTGGCTGCCGGGCTGGCACGAACCTTTCTCCTGGCGTGGTCTGCTGGGCGTAGTCGTCATTATCTCGGGTGTTATCACCATCTTCTGGCCAAACAAACCTTCCCCTACCCCGTAGTACCTGTAGCCCGGCCAAGCGAAGCGCCGCCGGGGGATCTCCGAACCTCCCTGGGGTCGGCGTAAACGCCTCGCCCGGGCTACAAAATGTGCAATAATGCCTTTTTCGTTGCATCTATAAGGGATTATCTATGCCAGCAGCTGACGCCGAGGAATCGCTTAGCGGCCTGCGCCTCAACCTGCGTATTGTCTCCATCGTTATCTTCAACTTCGCAAGCTACCTCACCATTGGCCTGCCGCTGGCGGTGCTGCCCGGCTATGTCCACGACGTCATGGGATTCAGCGCCTTCTGGGCGGGGCTGGTTATCAGCCTGCAATATTTCGCCACGCTGCTAAGCCGCCCGCATGCCGGGCGCTATGCCGACCTGCTGGGGCCAAAACGGATCGTGGTGATGGGGCTGTGCGGCTGCTTCCTCAGCGGGTTGAGCTACCTGCTGGCAGCAACGGGCAGCGGCTGGCCGCTGCTCAGTCTGGTGCTGTTGTGCCTGGGACGCGTGATCCTCGGTATCGGCCAAAGTTTTGCCGGTACTGGCTCGACGCTCTGGGGCGTGGGTGTCGTGGGTTCGCCGCATATTGGCCGGGTCATCTCATGGAACGGGATTGTTACCTATGGCGCGATGGCGATGGGCGCGCCGCTTGGCGTGGTGTGCTACCGCTACGTTGGTCTTGAGGGGTTGGCATTGGCGATTATGGCGGTAGCCGCCGTGGCCATCCTGTGCGCGCTGCCGCGTGCAGAAGTGAAAGCGAAAAAGGGCAAGCCGATGTCTTTTCGCGCGGTGCTGGGGCGCGTCTGGCCTTACGGTATGGCGCTGGCATTGGCCTCCGCGGGCTTTGGGGTGATTGCTACCTTCATCACCCTGTTTTATGACGCGAAAGGCTGGGATGGCGCGGCGTTTGCACTCACGCTCTTTAGCTGTGCATTTGTGGGAACGCGTCTGCTGTTCCCGAACGGCATCAACCGTCTGGGCGGGCTGAACGTGGCGATGATCTGCTTCTCGGTGGAGATTGTCGGCCTGCTGCTGGTGGGCGTGGCTGACACGCCGACGATGGCAAAAATCGGCACCTTCTTTGCCGGAGCGGGATTCTCGCTGGTGTTCCCGGCGCTGGGCGTGGTGGCGGTGAAAGCCGTGCCGCAGCAGAATCAGGGCTCTGCGCTGGCAACCTATACCGTGTTTATGGATTTATCGCTGGGTATTACCGGGCCGCTGGCCGGGCTGATGATGGCGTGGATGGGGATTTCGACGATTTACATTGCCGCCGCAGGGCTGGTGGCGGTGGCGTTGCTGTTGGGGTGGCGGCTAAAAAAACGGCCTCTTGCGTAAGCACGCAAGAGGCCGTTTATCAGTCAGCAAAACTTAGTTGATGACCAGCGTATTGATGATTTTCTCAGCGTCAGACTGCGCCTGCTGCTGGTTGTCCGCTGGCAGCGTGATCTGCATGGTCAGCAGTTTGCCATCGATTTTACCCAGTACGACGGAAGAGTACGCGGTCTGCCCTTTAGCAGAGATGATGCTGTCGAGCTGCTGCAGCGTGTGGCCCTTCACGTCGATAGATTTATTGGTCACCACCTGCAGCTGCGGGTCGCGGCTGCGCTGCTGATCTTCAAGACGTTTTGCCAGCACCGCTAAATCTTCGGTGGTGTCGTCGCCAACGATGACGATGACCGCTTTCATGCCGGTGGCGTCAGAGTAGACGTGCATGTTGTTGCTCTGGGTGCCCAGCTTACCGCTCTGGTCGGTCATCCCGGCCGGCAGCGTAAAGTTCAGCTTACCGTCTAACAGATTGATAGCCTGACCTGCGGCATCGCTTGCGGCTGCAGAACCTTGTGCAGGGGTGCTGGTGTCGCTGTTGTCACAGGCCGCAAGGCCCATTACCAGCAGGCCAATACCAGCATATTTCACCAATTTGCGCATTGACATCTTCCTTTCGATAAATAGCCATAACGGCTCATCTGCGTATCTTATCACAACCCGTGTAATGAACCCTTAACCAGGCTGCATTGCTGACAAATCAGATTTATCTGCCAGCCTTTTCAATAGCATATTCAGCAGCACGCCGTACATCGGCAGGAAGAAAACAATGCTGATCAGCACTTTAAAGCAGTAGTCCACGAGGGCGATTTCTACCCAGTGCGTTGCCATAAACGGGTCGGTGCTGCGCCAGAAAGCGATAAAGAAGAACGCCAGGGTATCGCTGATGTTACCGAACAGCGTGGAGGCCGTCGGTGCAAGCCACCAGTGGCGGCTTTGACGCAGGCGGTTAAACACGTGCACGTCAAGGATCTGCCCCAGGGCATAGGCCATAAAGCTGGCGGCAGCGATACGGGCCACGAACAGGTTAAAGTGCGCCAGCGCGCCGAAGCCCTGCCATTCGCCCATATAGAACAGCGATGAAATCACGTAGGAGATCAGCAGCGCCGGGGCCATCACCGCGAAAACGATACGGCGAGCCAGCGGTGCGCCAAAGATTCGCACGGTCAGGTCGGTCGCAAGGAAGATAAACGGAAAGCTAAACGCGCCCCAGGTAGTGTGGAAGCCGAAGATAGAAACCGGCAGTTGCACCAGATAGTTACTGGAGGTGATCACCAGCAGGTGAAATAGCGATAGCCAAACCAGCGCATGTCGGCGCTGTAAGGAAATAAAGGGAGTCATATTGTACCTTTTTAGTGGTTGGGGTGAGGGAACCCAATAAGTCTGCAAACCCAATGCAGGGGCGGAATGATACTGCTTTCCCGTTTCATTGCAATGGTTGTTTTTCGCGCAATCGTTAACCTGGTTGCGTTGAGGCAAGGTCAGCGTAAACTAAGCGCGTTTTTTCTGACGACGAGATGCTCATGACCGATTTGTTTTCCAGCCCCGACCACACCTTAGACGCGCAAGGGCTGCGCTGCCCGGAACCGGTAATGATGGTGCGTAAGACCGTGCGGACGATGCCGGTGGGGGAAACGCTGCTGATTATTGCTGACGATCCCGCCACCACGCGCGATATCCCCGGTTTTTGCCGCTTTATGGAACATGAGCTGATTGCTCAGCAGACCGAGTCAGTGCCGTACCAGTATTTGCTGCGTAAGCGCCACTAACTGCGGATCCGTAGCCCGGCCAAGCGAAGCGCCGCCGGGAATCGCTCTGGGCCTACCCGGGGTCGGCGTAAACGCCTCGCCCGGGCTACAGGGTTACGCGCTAAACTTCCCGCGCAGCAGTCGCAGCGCGTTCAACGTCACCAGCACCGTTGCACCGGTATCCGCTAGTACTGCCAGCCACAACCCGGTCATGCCGAGCAGCGTGGTGATAAGGAAAATGCCCTTCAGCCCCAGCGCAATGGCAATGTTTTGGCGAACGTTAGCGTGGGTGGCGCGAGCCAGGCGAATCATCTGCACCAGCCCGGTCAGACGGTTATGCGTCAGCGCCGCATCGGCGGTTTCCAGCGCCACGTCGGTGCCGCTGCCCATCGCGATGCCCATCGCCGCAGCCTTCATCGCCGGAGCGTCGTTAATCCCGTCACCCACCATCGCCAGCGGCCCCTGAGCGTTCAGCGCTGTCACTTCACTGACCTTATCGGCAGGCAGCAGGTTGGCGCGGTAGGCCATGCCTAACTCATCGGCAATGGCGGCAGCAGCGCGCGGGTTGTCCCCGGTCAGAATGATGCCCTGAATGCCTAATTCCCGCAGACCATCGACCGCCTGACGCGCCTCCTGACGCACGGTATCTCGTAGCGCTACAATCCCCAGCAGGGTATCGTCACGGGTAACGAGTACCACGGTGTTGCCCTGGCTTTCCAATTGTTGGATCTCAGCCTGATGATCAGGCGTCGGGAACTTGCCTGCGGCGCAGATAATGATGCGCTGCCCATCGACGTTGGCTTCAATCCCGGAACCGACGAGCGTACGCTGCTCAACGGCCTGTGGAATGGTCAGTTCACGCTGCTGCGCCTCGCGCACCACGGCCTGCGCCAGCGGGTGGGTAGAGCCTTGTTCCACCGCAGCAGACAGCGCCAGCAGGGTGTCTTCACTGAGTTCGGCGGTTGGGATAATCGTGGTCACCTGCGGTTTGCCGAGCGTCAGGGTGCCGGTTTTATCAAAGGCCATCTGGGTGATGCGACCCAACTGCTCCAGCGCTGCACCGCCTTTAATCAACGCGCCGTGGCGCGCAGCGGTGGCAAGGCCTGAGGTAATCGCTGCCGGAGTCGAGATAACCAGCGCACACGGGCAGCCAATCAGCAGCAGCGTCAGCCCTTTGTAGATCCACTCCTCCCACGAGGCGGCAAACAGCAGCGGCGGCACCAGCGTCACCAGCAGCGCGACGGCCATAATCGCCGGGGTATAGATGCGGCTGAAGCGGTCGATAAAGCGCTCGATAGGCGCGCGACGTTCCTCGGCCTCTTCAATCAAACGCAGGATACGGTCGATGGCGCTGTCGCCAGGTTTTGAAATAACGCTCAGCTGTACCAGGCGGTCAGCGCTGGTTGCCCCTGCTGGCACGCTCTCGCCAGCGTTACGTTCTACCGGAATGGACTCGCCGGTTAACGCGCTCTCATCAAAGCTGGCAAACGGGGTGATGAGCTTCCCGTCGGCAGGCAAGCGCCCACCGGCGGCCACTTCAATGACATCGCCTGGCTGGAGATCCTTCTGCGCCACGGTTTCACGCTGGCCATCACGTACGCGCACGGCGGTGTCTGGCTTCAGTGCCATCAGCGCGCTTACGCCTTGACGCGCACGGTTTGCGGCCCAGCCTTCCAGCCTTTCACCGATTAAGAACAGCAGCAGCACCATCGCCGCTTCCGCCGTCGCGCCGATAAACAGCGCGCCGATGGCCGCGACGCTCATCAGCGTTTCTATAGCGAACCAACTGCCGCTTTTCATCAGACGCAGCGCCTGGCGGGCGATAGGGTAAAGGCCAACCAGCGTGGTGGCGATAAACGCCAGGTTGCCGAGCGGATGGTTGAACTGCTCCAGCCCCCAGCTAATTGCCATCATCACGGCGAGCGCGATTAGCGGCAGGTTCTCCCGCCAGCGCGGGGTGTTTTCTTCCGCCTTCGGGTCGCTGTCGTTACGCAGCGAATAACCTGCGGCGCTCACGGCTTTCTCCACCTGAGCGCGGATGTCGTCATCGGCATCAACCAGCAGCTTTTCGGTAGCGAACAGCACCTTAACCTGCTTCACACCGGCGACCTGGCTTACCGCCGTTTCGACTTTACGGGCGCAGGCGGCGCAGTCCATGCCGTTGACGACCCAGCTATAGCGGGCGTCCAGCGTCGGTTCTACCGCGGGTTCAGCCGTTGCGCATTGGCTATCGCAGCAGCAGTCGTCCTGTGGCTGTGGCACAGGCGCGAGTTTAAAGGATGAGAATTGGGGGGCTTTATTGTTACGTGTCTCTGGAGTCGACATCGTATCCTCCGATTAATGATCGTTGCTTCATTAAGCGCAGCATACACTCTGGAGTCGACTCCAGAGTCAAGCAGGAAATTACAGGTAAAGCGCGCGAACGATAAAGAAGTGCCCGGCAAAGTAGCAGGCTGCGTAAATGGCTGTATCCGCGCGGAAACGGCAGCGATATTTGCTCACCAGCCAGATAATGTTACCCAACAGCAGTAAACCGGCACCGAAGAAACCGGAGAGCGCGGTGTCCGTTGGACGCATAAACCACAGCTCGCCCGCGACCCAGACCATCATCAGCGTCATGGCGATAAAGGCCAGAACCGGCAGACGCATCTCTTCAAGCCGCGTCCAGATAACCGCCAGCCAGAGCACGCCAATCACCAGCAGCACCACCGGCAGCGGCCAGAAGAAGGTGAAGGTCAGCTGTCCGGCAAACCAGATGGTATACAGCAGGTGCGACAGGAAAAACGCGCCGATGGCGTACAGCATGCGCTGACGTGGCAACAGCGTGAGGGCATCGCCGAGCAATGAGGCGCACAGGCCCGCCAGTACCAGGTAGCTGATGGCGTTAAACATCGGCGCCTGCCAGGCGAGAAACAGGAGTAAAATTAAGGTGATAGGTTTGAATGCCCAGCGCTGCCAGGCGGGCCCACGGTAGGCGGCATCCACATAGAGCCAGCCTGAGAAGAATACTGCGATAAACGACCAAAGCATAATAAGTCCCTGTATCTGTTATCTTAATGGGTACTGTACTGCCAGTCTTGAATGTCCAGTGTAGTAGCCGCAGCCGCCAGATGACAATGGCAGACTGCGCCGTTTACTATGATTTGCGTAAATTCTTAAGAGAACCTGAAATGAGCAAGATGCCGCTTTTTTTCATCGTCGTTGTCGCCATTATCATCGTGGCTGCGTCGTTCCGCTTCGTCCAGCAACGCCGGGAAAAAATGGATAACGATGCCGCTCCGCTAATGCAAAAGCGGGTGGTGGTGACGAACAAGCGCGAAAAGGTGCTGAACGATCGCCGTTCGCGTCAGCAGACGGTGACGCCAGCTGGTAGCGATATGCGTTATGACGTCAGCTTTAAACCGGAGCAGGGCGGGCTGGAGGTGAGTTTCCGCGTCGAGGCCGAGCAGTATCATCAACTAACGGTGGGGGATAGAGGGACGTTGAGCTACAAAGGCTCGCGCTTTGTCGACTTTAAGGCCGAACAGTAAAAACAGGGCCTGGCGGGGAGCCAGGCCGGGAAACCCTTACTTCTTCTTCAAGCTCGCGCCTATTTTTTTCTGCCACACCAGCAGTTCAAACACGCCGAAGAGGAAGATACGCACTTTCTCGCCGCGGCTCATTTGGGGGCCATCTTTTGGCATCGTCGACTGCAGCAGCGCCATCTGCATGCCGTGCATCAGGACCATAAAGATCAGCGCAACGTTAACGAAAATGTTCAGCGGGCGGGGGAACGGGTGAACCAGGTTCAGCACCAGAAACGCCCATACGCACAGCATCAGCGCGCGTCCAAGATTAATCAGCATCACTTTCTCCCTGCACTTCACGATGATAGAGACGGTAGGCAACCTGACCGGCAATTTTTTCCCGATGCAGATCCCAACTGACCGGCACCAGTGGTAGGCCATTTTCGACTTCGCTTTCGACGTAGATCAGCGCGTTATCGGCCAGCCAACCGTTGGTTTCCAGTAAGTTTAACGTCTCTTCCAGCAATCCTTTACGGAATGGTGGATCGACAAAAATAATATCATGCGGCGTGCCGCTCTGAGCGAGGAATGCAAGGGTATTGGTATTCACCACTTTACCCTGTGCGGCGTTCAGCGTGGCGAGGTTCTTTTGCAGCTGTTGGGCTACTGAACGCTCCATCTCCAGCAGCGTGGCGCTGGCGGCATAACGGGAGAGTGCTTCCAGCCCTAACGCACCGCTTCCGGCGAAGCAGTCCAGGCAGCGGGCATCTACCATTGAGGGTGCCAGCCAGTTAAAGAGGGTCTCACGCACGCGATCGGTGGTGGGCCTGAGTCCTGGACTATCAGGAACGGGGAGTTTACGGCCGCGCCACTGCCCGCCAATAATGCGGATCTGGCCCATGCCGCCGGAAGTTGGTTTTTTCATTTGCTTGCTCTGGTCGCTCTTTCGGCCTGCTATTCTAGCTTTCTGCCCTGCCGGGTGAAAGCGGTGAAGCCAGGGAAGTTAAGTGGTAGACTAACCGACTAATTTCATCATTATTTTAGCCTTCGCGTCGATTATGGCGAAGTGGCGCCATCAAAAACAGCGGGGAGTGTGGTTGCAAATGGCAAAAGAAAAAAAACGTGGCTTTTTTTCCTGGCTGGGCTTTGGGCAGAAAGAACAGGATCAGGTCGTTGAATCAGAAGAGAAAATTGAAGAGCAGCCGGTAGCTGAAACACCGACTGCTGAGCCTGAAACGGTTGCAGAAGAGACGCCGCGCGTCGAAGAAGCGCAAGCGCCTGCCGAAGAGGTTGCTGAACCGCACACCATCGCTGAAAGCGAAGCGTTTGCCGAAGAAGTGGTTGAAGTCACTGAACAGGTTGCTGAACGCGAAATCGCTCAGGCCGAAGCGGTTGAAGAAATTCAGCCAGAAGTCATCGAAGCCGTTGAGCCGGTTGCCGAAACACAGCCAGAAATGGTTGAAGCTGTTGAGCCGGTTGCCGAAGTACAGCCAGAAGTGGTTGAAACCGTTGAGCCAGTAGCCGAAGTACAGCCAGAAGTGGTTGAGGCCGTTGAACCGGTTGCCGAAGTACAGCCCGAAGTGGTTGAAACCGTTGAACCGGTTGCCGAAGCACAGCCAGAAGTGGTTGAAACCGTTGAACCGGTTGCCGAAGCACTGCCAGAAGTGGTTGAAGAGATTGAACCTGAGACCGTCGATGAGTTAACCGACGAAGAACTGGAAGCGCAGGCGCTTGCCGTCGAGTCGGAAAACGAAGCGGTGGAAGAAGAAGCGGCCGTTGAAGCTCCAGCGGATGAAGCTCAGCAGGAGCAGGAAAAGCCAACCAAAGAAGGTTTCTTCGCGCGCCTGAAACGCAGCCTGTTAAAAACCAAAGAAAACCTCGGTTCCGGATTTATCAGTCTATTCCGCGGCAAGAAAATCGACGACGATCTGTTTGAAGAGCTGGAAGAGCAGCTGCTGATTGCCGACGTCGGCGTGGAAACCACCCGTAAGATCATCAATAGCCTGACCGAAACCGCCAGCCGGAAACAGCTGCGCGATGCCGAAGCGCTGTACGGTCTGTTGAAAGATGAAATGGGTGAAATCCTCGCAAAAGTGGATGAACCACTTAATATTGAAGGCAAAACGCCATTCGTTATTTTGATGGTCGGCGTGAATGGTGTGGGTAAAACCACCACCATCGGCAAGCTGGCGCGTCAGTTCGAGCAGCAGGGCAAAACGGTGATGCTGGCGGCGGGTGATACCTTCCGTGCGGCGGCGGTTGAGCAGCTGCAGGTCTGGGGCCAGCGCAACAATATTCCGGTTATCGCGCAGCACACCGGCGCAGATTCTGCCTCGGTCATTTTCGATGCCATCCAGGCGGCGAAAGCGCGTAACGTTGATGTACTGATTGCTGATACCGCAGGGCGCTTGCAGAATAAATCGCACCTGATGGAAGAGCTGAAGAAAATTGTTCGCGTGATGAAAAAGCTCGATGTCGACGCGCCGCATGAAGTCATGCTGACCATCGACGCCAGCACCGGGCAGAACGCCATCAGCCAGGCCAAACTGTTCCACGAGGCCGTTGGCCTGACCGGCATCACGTTGACTAAACTCGACGGTACCGCTAAGGGCGGGGTGATATTCTCCGTGGCGGATCAGTTCGGCATTCCGATTCGCTATATCGGCGTCGGTGAACGTATTGAGGACTTACGTCCGTTTAAAGCGGGCGATTTTATTGAGGCACTTTTTGCCCGAGAGGATTAATCATGATTCGCTTTGAACACGTCAGCAAAGCCTATCTCGGCGGGAGACAAGCGCTGCAGGGAGTCACATTCCACATGCAGCCAGGCGAGATGGCATTCCTGACCGGCCACTCCGGCGCGGGTAAAAGTACCCTGCTGAAGCTTATCTGTGGGATTGAGCGGCCGAGCGCGGGGAAAATTTACTTCGGCGGGCACGACATCAGCCGCCTGAAGAACCGTGAGGTGCCGTTCTTACGTCGCCAGATCGGCATGATTTTCCAGGATCACCATCTGCTGATGGACAGAACCGTGTTTGATAACGTGGCGATCCCGCTGATCATCGCGGGGGCAAGTGCGGACGATATTCGTCGTCGCGTCTCGGCGGCGCTGGACAAAGTCGGGCTGCTTGATAAAGCGAGAAACTTCCCGATTCAGCTCTCCGGTGGTGAACAGCAGCGCGTGGGCATTGCCCGTGCGGTGGTGAACAAGCCGGCAGTACTGCTGGCGGATGAACCGACGGGTAACCTGGATAACGCACTGTCGGAAGGCATTTTGCGACTGTTCGAAGAGTTTAACCGCGTTGGGGTAACGGTGCTGATGGCGACGCACGACATTGGGCTTATCTCCAGCCGTTCTTACCGCATGCTGACGCTGAGCGACGGCCACATGCATGGAGGCCACACCGGTGAATAAGCGCGACGCAATCAACCAAATTCGCCAGTTCGGCGGGCGACTCGACCGCTTGCGTAAATCGGTCTCCTCATCAGGTGACGGCGGGCGCAATGCGCCGAAGCGCGGCAAACCGGCGCCGAAACCGAACTCGCGTAAAACCAATGTCTTCAACGAGCAGGTACGCTATGCCTGGCAAGGCGCGCTGCAGGATCTGAAAAGCAAGCCACTGGCGACCTTCCTGACGGTGATGGTGATCGCCATCTCCCTGACGCTGCCAAGCGTCTGCTATATGGTCTACAAGAACGTCAATACGGCGGCTTCGCAGTACTACCCCTCTCCGCAGATCACCGTCTATCTGGAGAAAACGCTGGATGACGATGCGGCGGCGAAAGTGGTGGGTCAACTGCAGGCCGAGCAGGGCGTGGATAAGGTGAACTACCTCTCCCGCGACGAAGCGCTGGGTGAATTCCGCAACTGGTCGGGCTTTGGCGGCGCGCTGGATATGCTGGAAGAGAACCCGCTGCCTGCGGTGGCGGTCGTTATCCCGAAAATCGACTTCCAGACCACCGATGCGCTGAACACGCTGCGTGACCGCGTGGCACAGATTCAGGGCGTTAACGAAGTGCGTATGGATGACAGCTGGTTTGCGCGTCTGGCTTCCATTACCGGGCTTGTGGGCCGCGTGTCGGCGATGATCGGCGTGCTGATGGTGGCGGCGGTGTTCCTCGTCATCGGTAACAGCGTGCGTCTGAGCATCTTTGCGCGTCGTGATACCATCAACGTGCAGAAGCTGATTGGGGCAACCGATGGGTTTATCCTGCGTCCGTTCCTTTACGGCGGTGCGCTGCTGGGCTTCTCCGGCGCGTTCCTGTCGCTGATCCTGTCGGAAATTCTGGTGATGCGACTGTCATCGGCGGTCACCGAAGTGGCACGTGTCTTCGGTACCCAGTTTGAGCTGAGCGGCCTGTCATTTGACGAGTGCCTGCTGTTGCTGCTGGTTAGCTCGATGATCGGTTGGGTGGCAGCCTGGCTTGCCACGGTACAACATTTACGCCACTTTACTCCCGATTAAAAAAGTTCTGTTATACTCTTCCCCTGCGACGACTTCCGTCCGCAGGGGATGCGTTTTAAACCCCATCTTTCTGCCCTCGCGGCCTATCGCGTGTCACATTTTGTGCGTAATTTATTCACACTGTTGCATTGAACTTGTGGATAAACTCACTGTCTGATAAAAGAGCGGATGATATTCTCGTTGCTCATAGAGCCTGGCATGTTTGTTGCCTTCGGGGACAAGCCGCCGCCAGTATGAAGTGAATTGAGAGGATTTGAATGACCAAAGAAATGCAAAATTTAGCGTTAGCCCCTGTTGGTAACCTGGAATCTTATATCCGGGCTGCGAACGCATGGCCGATGTTGACGGCTGATGAAGAAAAGGCGCTTGCTGAACGGCTGCATTACCAGGGCGATCTGGAAGCAGCTAAAACGCTGATCCTGTCTCACCTGCGCTTTGTTGTTCATATTGCTCGTAATTACTCGGGCTATGGCCTGCCGCAGGCGGACTTGATTCAGGAAGGCAACATCGGCCTGATGAAAGCTGTACGTCGTTTTAACCCAGAAGTGGGCGTACGCCTGGTCTCCTTTGCGGTGCATTGGATCAAAGCGGAAATTCACGAATACGTACTGCGTAACTGGCGTATCGTTAAAGTCGCGACCACCAAAGCGCAGCGTAAGCTGTTCTTCAACCTGCGTAAAACCAAGCAGCGTCTGGGCTGGTTCAATCAGGATGAAGTGGAAATGGTTGCCCGCGAGCTGGGCGTTTCCAGTAAAGACGTTCGCGAGATGGAATCCCGTATGGCGGCGCAGGACATGGCGTTTGATATGTCCTCAGACGATGAGTCTGAAAGCCACTCGGTTGCTCCGGTGCTCTATCTGCAGGATAAATCGTCCAACTTTGCCGACGGCATCGAAGATGATAACTGGGAAGAGCAGGCAGCGAATAAGCTGACCGACGCAATGCAGGGCCTGGACGAACGTAGCCAGGACATCATTCGCGCCCGCTGGCTGGACGAAGACAACAAGTCTACGCTGCAGGAACTGGCCGACCGTTACGGCGTATCCGCCGAGCGTGTACGTCAGCTTGAAAAGAACGCGATGAAAAAACTGCGTGCGGCTATCGAAGCCTGATAACGTTAGTTAACGCGTGACCCCGATAACCCCTGGATGCCCATCCGGGGGTTTTGTTTTTCTGCTCCCCGTCATCACGCTTTCCTCTGCTTATTTCACGTTTGCCGCTGGCGTTAATGCAGGCGATGGCAAAGACTGAATAGACTTTTCGTCATTTCAACGGCAGGGGGTTTACCGTGAGTAACGAGTCACTGAATCATCGGCGTTTACAGGCCACGCCGCGCGGTGTGGGCGTGATGTGCGGCTTCTACGCGGAGCGCGCCGAGAACGCCACGCTGTGGGATATTGAAGGTAACGAGTACATCGACTTTGCCGCTGGCATTGCGGTGCTGAATACCGGACATCGCCATCCACAGGTGATGGCCGCCGTTGAAAACCAGCTGCAGGCTTTTACCCATACCGCCTATCAGATAGTCCCCTATGAAAGCTATGTGTCATTAGCAGAACGTATTAATGCCGCCGTGCCTATTGCCGGAAACGCCAAAACGGCGTTTTTCAGCACTGGGGCGGAAGCGGTTGAGAATGCGGTGAAAATTGCCCGCGCCTATACCAAACGTCCGGGACTGATTACCTTCGGTGGTGGCTTCCACGGTCGTACGTTTATGACCATGGCGCTGACCGGCAAAGTCGCACCGTACAAAATCGGCTTCGGTCCGTTTCCCGGCTCGGTGTATCACGGCATCTTCCCAAACGCTGCGCACGGTGTGACCACCGAGATGGCGCTCAAAAGCCTGACTCATATTTTCAAAGCCGATATCGCCCCGGATCAGGTGGCGGCGATTATCATTGAACCAGTGCAGGGCGAAGGCGGCTTTAATGTTGCCCCTGCTGATTTTATGCAGGCGCTGCGTCAGCTTTGTGATACCCACGGTATTTTGCTGATTGCCGATGAAGTGCAGACCGGCTTTGCCCGTACCGGCAAGCTGTTTGCGATGGAGCACTACAGCGTGAAGCCTGACCTTATCACCATGGCAAAAAGCCTGGCGGGCGGTTTCCCGCTCTCGGGCGTCTCGGGGCGTGCCGAGGTGATGGATGCTCCTGCACCTGGCGGCCTTGGTGGTACCTATGCGGGGAACCCGCTGGCGATTGCTGCCGCGCATGCGGTGCTGGATGTGATTGAGGAAGAGGCGCTTTGCACTCGCGCCAACCATCTGGGCCAGCATCTGATTGAAGTACTTAATAAATTACGCGAAAGCTGCCCGGCGATTGCCGACGTGCGCGGCGTGGGGTCGATGGTGGCCGTAGAGTTTGTGAATCCGCAAACCGGGGAGCCGTCGCCGGAATTGACCAAACTGGTGCAGGATCGTGCACTGGCGGAAGGGGTGCTGCTGCTGAGTTGCGGCGTGTATGGCAACGTGATTCGCTTCTTGTACCCGCTTACCATCCCTGAGAAGCAGTTCCAGCAGGCGCTGGAGGTGATTCGTCGGGCGATAACTGAATAGACCGTGCCCTTCCAGGCAAAGCGCCGCCGGGGAAGCACCTAACTCCCAAGCCACTCCGATGAGTGGCTTTTTTTTGTCATTTTTGCGTTACAAATCCGTCAAATTTAACGTTTCAATTCCACAAAAATGGGGTATGTTTTAGCAGAGTATGCTGAAAAAGCACGGTCAGCCTCCCTCAATATTAATATCTTATACTTACCACGCAAGTGATATAAGAATAATGTGCTAAATAACAACATCACAACAAATGCAACAACCATAACAATGGGGAACCTCAGGATGAAAATGAAGGGTAAAGCGTTACTGGCAGGATGTATTGCGCTGGCATTCAGCAATATGGCATTAGCAGAAAATATTAAAGTTGCTGTTGTTGGCGCGATGTCCGGCCCGGTTGCGCAGTACGGTGACCAGGAGTTCAGCGGTGCGACTCAGGCAGTTGCCGACATTAACGCCAAGGGCGGTATCAAGGGCAATAAGCTGGAAATCGTAAAATACGATGACGCCTGTGACCCGAAACAAGCGGTTGCGGTAGCGAACAAAGTGGTGAATGACGGGATCAAATACGTTATCGGTCACCTCTGCTCCTCCTCTACACAGCCTGCGTCTGACATCTATGAAGACGAAGGTATTTTGATGATCACCCCAGCGGCGACCGCGCCTGAGCTGACCGCACGTGGCTATAAACTGATTCTGCGTACCACCGGTCTGGACTCAGACCAGGGCCCAACCGCGGCGAAATATATCCTCGAGAAAGTGAAACCACAGCGCATCGCGGTCGTTCACGATAAGCAGCAGTACGGTGAAGGTCTGGCACGTGCAGTGCAGGACGGTCTGAAGAAAGGCGGCGCGAACGTGGTCTTCTTCGACGGTATCACTGCCGGTGAGAAAGACTTCTCCACCCTGGTGGCGCGTCTGAAGAAAGAGAACATCGACTTCGTCTACTTCGGCGGTTATCACCCGGAAATGGGGCAGATCCTGCGTCAGGCGCGTGCTGCTGGCCTGAAAACCCAGTTCATGGGGCCGGAAGGCGTGGCGAACGTTTCACTGTCTAACATCGCGGGTGATTCTGCGGAAGGTCTGCTGGTGACTAAGCCTAAGAACTACGACCAGGTTCCGGCGAACAAACCAATCGTAGACGCGATCAAAGCGAAGAAAGAAGATCCAAGTGGTGCATTCGTATGGACCACCTACGCTGCGCTGCAATCTCTGCAGGCGGGTCTGAATCACTCTGACGACCCGGCCGAGATCGCAAAATACCTGAAAGCCAATACCGTGGATACCGTGATGGGTCCGCTGTCGTGGGATGAGAAAGGCGACCTGAAGGGCTTCGAATTCGGCATCTTCAACTGGCACGCTAACGGTACGGCGACCGACGCGAAGTAATTCGTACGGCGCTTCCCCGGCGTCGCTACGCTCGGTCGGGCTACTATGATGTAGCCCGGCCGAGGCGTTAGCCGACGCCGGGACCGGCATTACCCTCGAACCCAGCCCTCAGCATGCACCGTAAAGCCCATCGCTTTGGCAAATGCGGCCGTTTCCAGGCTCTCTTCCACGCCGGCTTTGCTCAGCGTCCAGCGGCTGACCTGCGGGTTATCGTGCATCACCTCTTCGACCAGATACTGCCCCACGCCGCGACGGCGGGTGACTTCGCGTACGCACAGACTGTTAAGCGTCCCCTGGCTGCCGTTGATCGTCACCTTTACCGCTGCCAGCAGGCGTTCGTTAAAACGGGCGGCATACAGGCGGTGGTTCTCATCAAGGTGCTGTTCGTTGGGGGTCTGAGCAGGCCAGATCTTACCGAGGCAGATGCGGTCCTGATCGCTAAAGGTGTCTAAACGAATGATGGTCAGCTTCATGGGCAGTTTGCTCAAATCTCGAAAATGGTGGCCAGTGTACTCAATTTATTCTGCCGGACGCTTTCTCTTTTTTGGCTTGTTCAGTAGGTGATTAATTTTTCGATATCCATGCAGACAGTTTGAAACATCATGGATCGAAAAATAGTCAGAACTTTAACCTGAAAACCAGCGTTTTATTCGGCTTATTGTGTCGTTATTTTATGCTGCCGTTCGGGCTTTTTTTTGTTTATCTATGGTGAAAATCAGAATATTATCTTTTCTTAATAGACTGAAAAATAGAGAATTTAGTCTGTTTTTAGCCAAAAAGCTGCGCTAACTCATTAAAGATAATGGCAAAAGTAGCGTTGTATATTAAAAGTACAGAATGCTTTTTAACCACCACACAACAAAATATATGCACGCCACGACGTGTAAATACGACATCACGAATGGGGATCCCGAAGTATGAAAAGGAATACAAAAACAGTAATCGCAGGGATGATCGCGCTGGCTATGTCTCACGCGGCGATGGCAGACGATATTAAGGTAGCGGTTGTCGGTGCGATGTCCGGCCCGGTTGCCCAGTGGGGCGACATGGAGTTCAACGGCGCGCGCCAGGCCATTAAAGACATCAATGCCAAAGGTGGCATTAAGGGTGACAAGCTGGTCGGCGTTGAGTACGACGATGCCTGTGACCCGAAACAAGCGGTGGCGGTCGCGAACAAAATCGTTAACGACGGCATCAAATACGTGATTGGCCACCTCTGCTCTTCCTCCACGCAGCCTGCGTCTGACATCTATGAAGACGAAGGCATTCTGATGATCTCCCCGGGTGCGACTAACCCAGAGCTGACCCAGCGTGGCTACCACTACATCATGCGTACCGCTGGTCTGGACTCCTCTCAGGGCCCAACCGCGGCAAACTACATCCTGAATAAAGTGAAGCCACAGCGCATCGCTATCATTCACGACAAGCAGCAGTACGGTGAAGGTCTGGCGCGTTCCGTTCAGGACGGGCTGAAAGCGGGCAAAGCCAATATCGTCTTCTTCGACGGGATTACCGCGGGTGAAAAAGACTTCTCTGCGCTGATTGCCCGTCTGCAAAAAGAGAACATCGACTTCGTTTACTACGGCGGCTACTACCCGGAAATGGGGCAGATGCTGCGCCAGGCGCGCGCGGTTGGCCTGAAAACGCAGTTTATGGGGCCAGAAGGCGTGGGTAACGCTTCGCTGTCGAATATCGCCGGTAAAGCAGCGGAAGGCATGCTGGTTACCATGCCAAAACGCTATGACCAGGATCCGGCAAACGGCGCTATCGTCGATGCCCTGAAAGCGCAGAAGAAAGATCCAACCGGTCCGTACGTGTGGATCACCTACGCTGCCGTGCAGTCTCTGGCGACCGCTATGGAACGTACCGGTAGCGATGACCCTCAGGCGCTGATTAAAGACTTAAAAGCAAATGGTGCGAAAACCGTGATTGGGCCGCTGAGCTGGGATGACAAAGGCGATCTGAAAGGATTTGAATTTGGGGTCTTCCAGTGGCATGCCGACGGCTCATCCACCGTGGCGAAGTAACCTTCATTTCCCCCTGGCGGGCGTAGATTCGCAGGGGTAGCAAAAGGCTAATATATGTCAGAGCAGGTTCTCTACTTTGTGCAGCAGATGTTTAACGGCGTTACGCTGGGAAGCACCTATGCACTGATCGCCATCGGTTACACCATGGTGTACGGGATTATCGGCATGATCAACTTCGCCCACGGCGAGGTATACATGATCGGTAGTTATGTCTCCTTTATGATCATCGCCGCATTAATGATGATGGGCATCGACACCGGCTGGCTGCTGGTTGCTGCTGGCTTCATCGGGGCGATTGTGATTGCCAGCGCCTACGGCTGGAGCATCGAACGGGTGGCCTACCGCCCGGTGCGTAGCTCCAAGCGTCTGATTGCGCTGATCTCCGCCATCGGGATGTCCATCTTCCTGCAAAACTACGTCAGTCTGACCGAAGGCTCGCGCGATATCGCGCTGCCAAGCCTGTTTAACGGCCAGTGGATTGTCGGCAGCAGCGAAAACTTCTCCGCGTCCATCACCACCATGCAGTTGGTTATCTGGATTGTGACCTTCGTGGCCATGCTGGCGCTGACGCTGTTTATTCGCTATTCCCGTATGGGACGCGCCTGTCGCGCCTGCGCGGAAGACCTGAAAATGGCGAGCCTGCTCGGCATTAACACCGACCGCGTGATTGCCCTGACGTTTGTCATTGGCGCAGCGATGGCGGCGGTGGCGGGCGTGCTGCTGGGTCAGTTCTACGGCGTTATCAACCCGTATATCGGCTTTATGGCCGGGATGAAAGCCTTCACCGCGGCGGTTCTGGGCGGTATCGGCAGTATTCCAGGGGCGATGATTGGTGGGCTGATTCTCGGCATCGCGGAAGCGCTGTCCTCCGCGTATCTGAGCACCGAATATAAAGACGTTGTGTCGTTCGCGCTGCTGATCGTGGTGCTGCTGGTGATGCCGACCGGTATCCTGGGCCGCCCGGAGGTAGAGAAAGTATGAAACCGATGCAATTTGCGATGGCGCTGCTGTCGGCGGCGATGTTCTTTGTCCTGGCTGGCGTCTTTATGGGCGTTCAGTTACAGCTCGACGGTACCAAACTGGTGGTCGGCAGCGCGGCGGATATCCGCTGGCAGTGGATCTTTATCGGCACCGCAGTGGTCTTTTTCTTCCAGATGCTGCGCCCGTTATTCCAGAAGGGGCTGAAAAGCGTCTCCGGGCCGAAGTTTATTCTGCCTGCCATTGACGGCTCGACGGTTAAACAGAAGCTGTTCCTGGTCGCGCTGCTGGTGATCGCCGTAGCGTGGCCGTTTATGGTTTCACGTGGCACGGTTGATATTGCCACCCTGACCATGATTTACATCATCCTCGGCCTTGGTTTGAACGTGGTGGTGGGGCTTTCCGGCCTGCTGGTGCTGGGTTACGGTGGCTTCTATGCCATCGGCGCTTACACCTTCGCGCTGCTGAACCACTATTACGGTCTCGGCTTCTGGACCTGTCTGCCGATCGCGGGGCTGGTCTCGGCGGCGGCGGGCTTCCTGCTCGGCTTCCCGGTACTGCGTCTGCGCGGTGACTATCTGGCGATTGTGACCTTAGGCTTCGGCGAAATCGTCCGTATCCTGCTGCTCAACAACACTGAGATTACCGGCGGTCCGAACGGCATCAGCCAGATCCCGAAACCGACCTTCTTTGGCCTGGAGTTCAGCCGCAGCGCCCGTGAAGGCGGCTGGGATACCTTTAGCAACTTCTTTAACGTTAAGTACGACCCGTCTGACCGCGTTATCTTCCTTTATCTGGTGGCGCTGCTACTGGTGGTGTTGAGCCTGTTTGTCATCAACCGCCTGCTGCGCATGCCGCTGGGCCGTGCGTGGGAAGCGCTGCGTGAAGATGAAATTGCCTGTCGCTCTCTGGGCCTGAGCCCAACGCGCATCAAGCTGACCGCCTTTACCATCAGCGCCGCGTTTGCCGGTTTTGCCGGTACGCTGTTTGCCGCGCGTCAGGGTTTTGTCAGCCCGGAATCCTTTACCTTTGCCGAGTCGGCCTTCGTGCTGGCGATTGTGGTACTGGGCGGGATGGGCTCGCAGTTTGCGGTTATTCTCGCCGCCGTCCTGCTGGTGGTGTCGCGCGAGCTGATGCGTGACTTCAACGAATACAGCATGCTGATGCTGGGTGGTTTGATGGTTCTGATGATGATCTGGCGTCCGCAGGGGCTTCTGCCGATGACCCGTCCGCAGCTCAAGCTGAAAAGCGGGAAAGCGAAAGAAGGAGAGCAGGCATGAGTCAGCCATTATTATCCGTTAACGGCCTGATGATGCGTTTTGGCGGCCTGCTGGCGGTCAACAACGTGGCGCTGGAGCTGCATCCTCAGGAGATAGTCTCCCTGATTGGCCCGAACGGCGCGGGGAAAACCACGGTCTTTAACTGCCTGACCGGTTTTTACAAGCCGACCGGCGGCACCATTATGCTGCGTGACCAGCACCTGGAAGGGTTGCCGGGTCAGGAGATTGCCCGCATGGGCGTGGTGCGTACCTTCCAGCACGTGCGTCTGTTCCGCGAAATGACGGTGATTGAAAACCTGCTGGTGGCACAGCACCAGCAGCTGAAGACCGGGGTCTTCTCCGGCCTGCTGAAAACCCCGTCGTTCAAGCGCGCGCAAAGCGAAGCGCTGGACCGTGCGGCCACCTGGCTTGAGCGTATCGGCCTGTTAGAGCACGCCAACCGTCAGGCTAGCAACCTGGCCTATGGTGACCAGCGTCGTCTGGAGATTGCCCGCTGCATGGTGACGCAGCCGGAAATCCTGATGCTCGACGAACCGGCGGCGGGCCTTAACCCGAAAGAGACCAAAGAGCTGGATGAGCTGATTGCCGAGCTGCGTAACCATCACAACACCACTATCCTGCTGATTGAGCACGATATGAAGCTGGTGATGGGCATTTCCGATCGCATCTACGTGGTGAATCAGGGGACGCCGCTAGCGAACGGTACGCCAGAAGAGATCCGCAACAACCCGGACGTGATCCGCGCCTATTTAGGTGAAGCATAATGGGGGCGAGGCAGAATATGGATAAAGTGATGTTATCGTTTGATAAAGTCAGCGCCCACTACGGCAAAATTCAGGCGCTGCATGACGTCAGCCTGCATATCAATCAGGGGGAAATTGTGACCCTGATTGGCGCCAACGGCGCGGGTAAAACCACGCTGCTCGGCACATTGTGCGGCGACCCACGTGCCACCAGCGGGCGTATTGTCTTTGATGATAAAGACATTACCGACTGGCAGACGGCGAAAATCATGCGTGAAGCGGTGGCGATTGTCCCGGAAGGGCGTCGCGTCTTCTCGCGTATGACGGTGGAAGAGAACCTGGCGATGGGCGGCTTCTTCGCCGACCGCGATCAGTTCCAGGAGCGCATCAAGTGGGTGTATGACCTGTTCCCACGTCTGCTTGAGCGTCGCATTCAGCGTGCAGGTACCATGTCCGGCGGTGAGCAGCAGATGCTGGCTATTGGCCGTGCATTGATGAGCCAGCCGCGCCTGCTGCTGCTGGATGAGCCTTCTCTGGGGCTGGCTCCGATTATCATCCAGCAGATTTTCGACACCATCGAGCAACTGCGTAAGCAGGGCATGACCATCTTCCTCGTCGAGCAGAACGCCAACCAGGCGCTGAAGCTCGCCGACCGCGGCTACGTGCTGGAAAACGGCCACGTGGTGCTGGAAGACACCGGTGATGCACTGCTGGCGAACGAAGCGGTGCGCAGCGCGTACCTCGGCGGTTAATTCGTCGCAATAACGCCGGATAAGATGCGCCAGCATCGCCTTCCGGCAACCCGTATCCCGGGCGAGGTGCTTGCACCGACCCCGGGAACGGCACTTTCCCTATACGTGTCATAGCTCCCACTTTCCCTTCTTAGAACCGTCACCGCCTTGCCATCCCTTTGTCGCCTTACTATCTTTTTTTTGTAATAAAAAAGTTATTTTTCTGTCATTCGAGCATGTCATGTTACCCCCGCGAACATAAAACGCGTGATATCGCGCATCCCGGCACAAAAAGAGAGATAACCGATGATATCGTTACGACATACAGCTTTAGGATTGGCAATGAGTCTGGCATTCGCAGGTCAGGCTATGGCGGTAACTACTATTCCGTTCTGGCATTCAATGGAAGGTGAGCTGGGTAAAGAGGTTGACTCTCTGGCGCAGCGCTTCAACGCCGCCAACCCGGATTACAAAATTCAGCCGGTGTACAAAGGCAACTATGAGCAGAGCCTGAGCGCAGGTATCGCCGCGTTCCGTACCGGTAACGCCCCGGCAATTTTGCAGGTGTATGAAGTTGGCACCGCCACCATGATGGCGTCAAAAGCGATTAAGCCGGTGTATCAGGTGTTTGACGATGCCGGTATCAAGTTCGATGAATCTCAGTTTGTGCCGACGGTTTCCGGTTACTACACCGACTCCAAAACCGGGCACCTGCTGTCCCAGCCGTTTAACAGCTCCACCCCGGTGCTGTACTACAACAAAGACGCCTTCAAGAAAGCCGGTCTAGACCCGAATCAGCCGCCGAAAACCTGGCAGGATCTGGCAGCCTATACCGCGAAGCTGAAAGCGGCCGGTATGAAGTGCGGCTACGCCAGCGGCTGGCAGGGCTGGATCCAGATTGAAAACTTCAGCGCCTGGCACGGCCTGCCGGTTGCGACAAAAAATAACGGCTTCGACGGTACCGATGCGGTACTGGAATTCAACAAGCCAGAGCAGGTGAAACACATCGCGCTGCTGGAAGAACTGAACAAGAAAGGTGATTTCAGCTACTTCGGCCGTAAAGATGAGTCCACCGAGAAGTTCTACAACGGCGACTGCGCCATTACCACCGCCTCTTCCGGCTCGCTGGCGGACATTCGTCAGTACGCCAAATTCAACTACGGCGTGGGCATGATGCCTTACGATGCTGACGTGAAGGGCGCACCGCAGAACGCCATCATCGGCGGGGCGAGCCTGTGGGTGATGCAGGGTAAAGACAAAGAGACCTACACCGGTGTCGCGAAATTCCTCGAGTTCCTGGCGAAGCCTGAAATTGCGGCCGAATGGCACCAGAAAACCGGCTACCTGCCAATCACTACCGCCGCATACGACCTGACTCGTCAGCAGGGCTTCTATGACAAGAACCCAGGTGCCGACATCGCCACGCGTCAGATGCTGAACAAGCCACCGTTGCCGTTCACCAAAGGGCTGCGTCTGGGCAACATGCCGCAGATTCGTACCATCGTGGATGAAGAACTGGAAAGCGTCTGGACCGGTAAGAAAACGCCTCAGCAGGCGCTGGATTCTGCGGTAGAGCGCGGGAATCAGCTGCTGCGTCGCTTCGAGCAATCGACCAAGTCTTAATCATTGACTAACCCCTCATCCTAACCCTCTCCCCATAGGGGAGAGGGGACCCGCCTTTCTCCCTCGCCCCTTTGGGGAGAGGGCCGGGGTGAGGGGACACCAACTCAGAGTTTAACTATGTCATCATCCCGTCCGGTGTTTAAATCCCGCTGGCTGCCCTATGCATTGGTCGCCCCGCAACTGATTATCACCGTTATCTTCTTTATCTGGCCCGCCGGTGAAGCGCTGTGGTACTCACTGCAAAGCGTTGACCCGTTTGGTCTCTCCAGCCAGTTCGTTGGTCTGGATAACTTCGTCACGCTGTTCCACGACAGCTACTATCTCGACTCCTTCTGGACGACGATTAAGTTCAGCGGTCTGGTGACGATAAGCGGCCTGCTGGTCTCGCTGTTCTTCGCCGCCCTGGTGGACTACGTGGTGCGCGGCAGCCGTCTATACCAGACGCTGATGCTGCTGCCTTATGCCGTCGCGCCTGCCGTGGCCGCCGTACTGTGGATCTTCCTGTTTAACCCCGGACGCGGGCTGATTACCCACTTCCTCGGTGAGTTCGGCTACGACTGGAACCACGCGCAGAACAGCGGCCAGGCCATGTTCCTGGTGGTTTTCGCCTCGGTCTGGAAGCAGATAAGCTACAACTTCCTGTTCTTCTTCGCCGCGCTGCAATCTATTCCGCGCTCGCTGGTTGAGGCTGCGGCCATCGACGGTGCGGGCCCAATTCGCCGCTTCTTCAAGCTGGCGCTGCCGCTGATTGCACCGGTGAGCTTCTTCCTGCTGGTGGTGAACCTGGTGTACGCCTTCTTCGACACCTTCCCGGTGATCGATGCCGCGACGGCGGGCGGCCCGGTACAGGCCACCACCACGCTGATTTATAAGATTTACCGCGAAGGGTTTGCCGGGCTGGATCTCTCGGCCTCTGCGGCGCAGTCGGTGGTGCTGATGTTCCTCGTCATCATCCTGACCGTGGTGCAGTTCCGTTACGTGGAAAGTAAGGTGCGCTACCAATGATTGAGAACCGTCGTGGGCTGACGATATTCAGCCACACCATGCTGATCCTCGGGATTATCGTGATCCTGTTTCCGCTGTACGTCGCTTTTACGGCGGCGACGCTGGATAACAAAGCGGTGTTTGAAACGCCGATGACGCTGATTCCCGGCGGCCATCTGTTTGAGAATATGAAGGCCATTTGGGTCAACGGCGTGGGGGCCAACAGCGCACCGTTCTGGCTGATGATGCTCAACAGTTTCATCATGGCCTTCGCCATTACCGTTGGTAAAATCGCGGTGTCGATGCTCTCGGCATTCGCCATCGTCTGGTTCCGCTTTCCGCTGCGTAACCTATTCTTCTGGATGATCTTTATTACCCTGATGCTGCCGGTGGAAGTGCGTATCTTCCCGACGGTTGAGGTCATTGCCAACCTGAAGATGCTCGACAGCTACGCGGGCCTGACGCTGCCGTTAATGGCGTCGGCGACCGCCACCTTCCTGTTCCGACAGTTCTTTATGACCCTGCCGGACGAGCTGATTGAAGCGGCGCGTATCGACGGCGCTTCGCCGATGCGCTTTTTCCGCGATATCGTGCTGCCGCTGTCGAAAACCAACCTTGCGGCGCTGTTCGTCATCACCTTTATCTACGGCTGGAACCAGTATCTTTGGCCGCTGCTGATTATTACCGACGTGAATCTCGGCACCGCCGTGGCAGGCATCAAAGGGATGATCGCTACCGGTGAAGGCACCACGCAGTGGAACCAGGTGATGGCGGCGATGCTGCTCACCCTTATTCCCCCTGTTGTTATCGTTTTAGCCATGCAGCGTGCCTTTGTACGCGGCCTGGTCGATAGTGAGAAATAAAAATGGCTGGTTTAAAACTACAGGCAGTAACCAAAAGCTGGGACGGTAAAACCCAGGTCATTCAACCGCTGACGCTGGACGTGGCAGACGGGGAATTTATTGTGATGGTCGGCCCGTCTGGCTGCGGAAAATCGACGCTGCTGCGCATGGTGGCAGGGCTTGAGCGCGTAACCAGCGGTGACATCTGGATTGACCGCAAGCGTGTGACCGAAATGGAGCCGAAGGATCGCGGCATCGCCATGGTGTTCCAGAACTATGCGCTCTACCCGCACATGAGCGTGGAAGAGAACATGGCCTGGGGGCTGAAAATTCGCGGCATGGGCAAAGCGCACATTGCCGAAAAAGTGCAGGAAGCGGCGCGTATTCTTGAGCTGGACGGCCTGCTGAAGCGCCGCCCGCGCGAGCTCTCCGGCGGCCAGCGCCAGCGCGTGGCGATGGGGCGCGCTATCGTGCGTGACCCGGCGGTGTTCCTGTTCGACGAACCGCTCTCTAACCTCGACGCCAAACTGCGCGTGCAGATGCGTCTTGAATTGCAGCAGCTGCACCGCCGTCTGAAAACCACCTCGCTGTATGTAACTCACGATCAGGTGGAAGCGATGACCCTCGCCCAGCGGGTGATGGTGATGAACAAAGGGATTGCCGAGCAGATTGGCACGCCGGTGGAAGTGTATGAGAAACCGGCCAGCCGCTTTGTGGCGAGCTTTATCGGCAGCCCGGCAATGAACCTGCTGGACGGTCAGATTGATGAGTCTGGCTCGCGCTTCGTGCTGGAAAACGGTATGCAGCTGCCGCTGCCAGCCTCTCAGCGCGAATATGCCGGTCGCCGCATGACGCTGGGTATCCGTCCGGAACATATTGCGCTAAGCTCGCAGGCCGAAGGCGGCGTGCCATTGGTGATGGATACGCTGGAAATTCTCGGCGCCGATAACCTGGCCCACGGCCGCTTTGGTGAGCAGAAAATGGTGGTGCGCTTACCGCACCAGCAGCGTCCGCACGCGGGCACCACGCTGTGGCTGCATCTGCCGGACGATCATCTGCACCTCTTTGAAGGTGAGACAGGATTACGCGTATGAGCAATTGGCCTTATCCCCACATCGTCGCCCACCGTGGCGGCGGTAAGTTAGCGCCGGAAAACACCCTGGCGGCGATCGACGTTGGCGCCCACTACGGTCATACCATGATTGAGTTTGATGCCAAGCTGTCGAAAGACGGGCAGATTTTCCTGCTGCATGACGACAACCTCGAACGTACCAGCAACGGCTGGGGCATTGCCGGTGAACTCAACTGGCAGGATCTGCTGCGCGTGGATGCCGGAAGCTGGTTTAACAGCAGCTTTAAAAACGAGCCGCTGCCGCTGCTGTCGCAGGTAGCAGAACGCTGCCGTCAGCACGGCATGATGGCGAATATCGAAATTAAACCGACTACCGGCAGCGGGCCGTTGACCGGAAAAGTGGTGGCACTGGCCGCGCGTGAACTCTGGGCTGACATGACCCCACCGCTGCTGTCGTCGTTTGAAATTGATGCGCTGGAAGCCGCCCAGCTTGCCGTACCGGAGCTGCCGCGGGGTTTACTGCTGGATGAGTGGCGTGACGACTGGCGTGAGCTGACGACGCGTCTGGGCTGCGTCTCCATTCACCTCAACCATCAACTGCTGGATGAAGCGCGGGTAGATGCGCTGCGTGAAGCGGGGCTGCGGATTCTGGTCTATACCGTGAATAGCCCCCAGCGCGCCGCCGAGCTGCTGCGCTGGGGTGTCGACTGCATCTGCACCGATGCGATTGATATCATCGGGCCTGACTTCCAGCCTTAATACTGCTTCAGCATACCGCCGTTGCTATTGGGCAGCGGCTGCTGTTGATTTAGCATACCCGGCTGCGACTGCTGAACGCGTTGCTGGTTGGCGTTAAGCTGGTTTTGCAGATGCTGCTGTTGCTGCTGCGTCTGCACCTTGCGCTGCTGGTTCAGCATGCTGGATTGCTGCTGCTGTTGATTGAGCATGCGGGTCTGCATCCGCTGCTGGCTTGGGATTTCATAACCCGGTTTGTTCGGGTTGTTATCGACGTTCAGCGGCGCGGCCAGCGCGGTGAACGGCAGCAGTGCCGCCAGAATCAGTAATCGTTTCATCGTCTTTCCTCCGTGTAGGGGATCGCTTAAGTTTACTCCTTTCCCATCGTAACGAGGATTATTTCAGCATTATGAACCAGGCTTAGTGAGGACCTCACCGCACGCTCTGGAGAATGATGATGATAATAATACCGACGTTTTTACGCCGGGTAGCCCTTGCTGCTCTGCTGTCAGGAAGCTGTTTTAGCGCGATTTCTGCACCTCCACCGCCGCCGGTTTCTTACGGCGTTGAGGAGGATGTTTTCCATTCCGTACGTGCCCAGCATGGCATGGTGGCTTCCGTTGATGCTACCGCCACGCGCGTGGGCGTTGAGATTCTGCGCCAGGGCGGCAATGCCGTGGATGCGGCGGTGGCCGTGGGCTACGCGCTGGCGGTGACGCACCCGCAGGCAGGGAATATCGGTGGCGGCGGGTTTATGATGCTGCGGACCAAAGATGGGAACACCACGGCGATTGATTTCCGTGAAATGGCCCCGGAGCAGGCGACCCGCGACATGTTCCTCGACGACCAGGGTAACCCGGACAGTAAAAAGTCGCTGACCTCGCACCTGGCCTCCGGCACGCCGGGCACGGTGGCAGGCTTCTCGCTGGCGCTGGAGAAGTACGGCACGATGCCGCTCAACAAAGTGATTCACCCGGCGATTAAGCTCGCCAAAGAGGGGTTTGTGGTCAACGATGCGCTGGCTGACGATCTTAAAACCTACGGCAGTGAAGTCCTGCCGAATCATGCCAACAGTAAGGCCATTTTCTGGAAAGACGGCGAGCCGCTGAAAAAGGGCGATAAGCTGGTGCAGGCGAATCTGGCAAAAAGCCTGGAACTGATTGCTGAAAACGGACCGGATGCCTTCTACAAAGGGGCGATTGCCGACCAGATTGCCGAAGAGATGCATAAAAACGGCGGCCTGATGAGCAAAACGGATCTGGCAAACTACAAAGCCGTTGAGCGTACGCCGATAAGCGGTGAATACCGCGGCTACGAAGTCTTCTCGATGCCGCCGCCGTCCTCCGGCGGGATCCACATCGTGCAAATCCTCAATATCCTCGAAAACTTCGACCTGCATAAATACGGCTTCGGCAGCGCCGACGCAATGCAACTGATGGCAGAGGCGGAAAAGCACGCCTACGCCGACCGTTCTGAATACCTCGGCGACCCGGACTTCGTGAAGGTGCCGTGGCAGGCGCTGACTAACAAAGCCTACGCCAAATCGATTGCTGACCAGATTGATATCAATAAGGCCAAGCCGTCCAGCCAGATTAAACCGGGCAAACTGGCGCCGTACGAAAGCAACCAGACCACCCACTTCTCAGTGGTGGATAAAGACGGTAACGCGGTGGCGGTGACCTACACCCTCAACACCACTTTTGGTACCGGCATCGTGGCGGGCAATACCGGCATTCTGATGAATAACGAGATGGATGACTTCTCCGCCAAACCCGGTGTGCCGAACGTTTACGGGCTGGTGGGCGGTGATGCCAACGCGGTTGGGCCGAAGAAACGCCCGCTGTCGTCAATGTCGCCAACCATTGTGGTAAAAGACGGGAAAACGTGGCTGGTGACCGGTAGCCCTGGCGGTAGCCGGATTATCACCACGGTGCTGCAGATGGTGGTGAATTCCATCGACTTCGGCATGAACGTGGCAGAAGCCACTAACGCGCCGCGCTTCCACCATCAGTGGTTACCGGACGAACTGCGGGTTGAGAAAGGATTTAGCCCGGATACGCTGAAGCTACTGGAAGCGAAGGGGCAAAAGGTAGCGGTGAAAGAGGCGATGGGCAGCACGCAGAGCATTATGGTGGACCCGGACGGAACGCTGTATGGGGCGTCGGATCCGCGTTCGCCTGATGATTTGACGGCGGGGTACTAGTTTACCCTCACCCCGACCCTCTCCCTGGAAGGGAGAGGGAGAAAGGCAGGGTAGATTACTGATTTATAAGCCGCACCATACGGTCCCCTAACCCTCTGGGAGAGGGTTAGGGTGAGGGATTACCCCTTCACCCGCGCCATAAAATACGCATCCACATACTCTCCGTTACGCAGCCCATATTTCCGCCCCGTACCTTCAATCTCAAACCCGTGCTTCTGGTAAACCGTGACCGCCGGTGCGTTATCGACAAACACCGTCAGCTCAATACGGTCGACGCGCAGCCAGTTGTCGCACATATCAATCATGGTACGCATCAGCGCGCTGGCGACACCGCGGTTCTGCCAGCGGGCGTCGACGCAGATACCGAAATCGGCGACGTGGCTGCGGCGAGGGCGCTGGGCAACGGCGATGCAGAGGTGCCCAACCACCTGTTCACCGATGCAGGCGACGAGCTGTTTGATACCGGGCTGGTCGGCTAGCCGCTCTTGCCACATATGGCTGGAAGGATGAGGGACCTGTAGCGTGTTGTGATACACCTCCGGCTGGGCGTGGATCTGACGGATTGCGTCGTAATCTTCAGGTTCAGCGTGGCGGATCACTATGTCACTCATTCTTCATATCCTTGGTGGGTTAAAAGTCCCTTTTAACATCATTGATTTTGAAATGTGCGTCAATTGGCTTTTTTTGCAAAAAATGTTGGACAAGTGCGAATGAGAATGATTATTATTGTCCTGCATTCAGGGCGTCCTTGCGGAGAACCTGAAAGCACGACATTGCTCACATTGCTTCCAGTATTACTTTAGCCAGCTTTAAGCTGGCTTTTTTTTGTCATTTTTTTCTGTGTGCCTGGTCGTATTGGCGGACGCAGTGTCGGAGATCGTGGGCTCATGGGCAAAACCGACCACATTGTTTTTCCCTGTTTCTGCGGGCAGAACCTCTGCCTGTCCAGAGAATTTCCCGCCTTTCTTTATGGCCAGTTGATGGTAGGCAAGGGTACCAACCACATGGCCGTTTTCGGCGATTTCCAGCGACTGGCTGTGACATTGCCCCACCACGTTACCATCGATAATCAGCTCGCGGCAGGTGATGTTGCCCTCGACCAGGCCGCCGTGAATGATTTTTATCAGCCCCTCTTCAGCCTCGATGTTGCCTTTCAGCGAACCGTAAATATAGACGTGCCCGTTTGAGGCAATATTGCCCTCAAAGCACACGTTGCTGGCGATGACTGTTGCATCCTGCTTTTTGGCGCTGACGGACTCTTTTTCCTCGACAGGGAGTGAAGCCGGTGCGGTGGCAGGGGAAACGTCAATGGATTTATTCTTTTTAAACATGTGATTGGCCTGATTAAGTTTGATGTGGATGACGAAAGAGGAGAGGGCACACACGCCGGATAAACACGCCAGAGAGGGGGCGTTGAAATACCAGGCTATCAGGGCGAGTAGCCAAAAAAAAATGGTGCAATTAACGGCGAGAAACTCTCTTCCTATGAGCAATTCGTGGTGACTCCGTTGCGGGATACAGGTGCGAAATATCCCTTATTTCGCAGGCACCCTTATCCAGAATTTGCCCGACACGGTCAACGATTCAGGATGATTTTCGGAATTTAACTCGTTATTTTTGCAGGATTTATTGGTGGTTCTTATTGGCCGGCTATAACGTATTATTTCGGGCTATTTTTAGCCGTGTGGGGATTCATTTCGTTTCGAGGTGCGTTATGGTGTTCAGCAAACATTTCAAAAGGACTGAACCATGACTCTGCACTGCGCCTTTATCGGCTTTGGCAAAAGCGCCACCCGCTACCACCTTCCTTATGTCCTCGAACGTAAAGCCGACTGGCACGTCGCCCATATCTATCGCCGCAGCCCAAAGCCGGATGAGCAGGCGCCGCAGTATGCGCATATCCATTTCACCAGCGAGATGGACGATATTCTGAACGACCCGCAGGTGAAGCTGGTGGTGGTCTGTACCCATGCCGATAGCCACTTCGAGTACGCCAAAAAGGCGCTGGAAGCGGGCAAGAACGTGCTGGTGGAAAAGCCGTTCACCCCAACGCTTGCCGAAGCCAAAACGCTGTTTGCGCTGGCGAAAAGCAAGGGGCTGACGGTGTCACCGTATCAGAACCGCCGCTTTGACTCCTGCTTCCTGACCGCCAAAAAAGCGATTGAGAGCGGCAAGCTGGGTGAGATTGTGGAAGTGGAAAGCCACTTTGATTACTACCGCCCGGAATCGCCAACTCAGCCGGGTCGCCCGCAGGACGGCGCGTTTTATGGCCTGGGTGTGCATACCATGGACCAGATTATCTCGCTGTTTGGCCGCCCGGATCACGCCTCCTACGATATCCGTAGCCTGCGCAACCCGGCCAACCCGGACGACACCTTTGAAGCGCAGCTCTACTACGGCAACCTGAAAGCGATTGTCAAAACCAGCCACCTGGTGAAAATCGACTACCCGAAATTTACCGTTCACGGCACCAAAGGGTCGTTTGTGAAATACGGTATCGACCAGCAGGAAACCAGCCTGAAAGCGGGTATTATGCCGGGCGATGCGAACTTCGCGGCCGACGACTCCGTCTCTTACCTGGAGTACGTTAACGACGCAGGCGACACGGTGAAAGAGCAGTGGCAGGCGGAGCGCGGTGACTACGGTCGCGTATACGATGCGCTGTACCAGACGCTGACAAACGGCACGCCGAATTTTGTCAAGGAAACTGAGGCTCTGACCAATATGGAACTGCTCGAACGGGCCTTTGAGCAGCCAGCTCCTGCCACGATAAGCCTCGCCAAATAAGCAAACATGGCTCCTCCGTTCTTGTTCATATTTTTTGAACAGAGGAGTCAATTTTCACCCACTATCATCCTGACCGGTTTACGTCCAAACTTGTTTCATCGAAAACATGAGGGGGTAAAAAATGATTTTCTTACGCAAAGCAAATGAACGTGGTCATGCGAATCATGGTTGGCTGGATTCCTGGCATACCTTCTCGTTTGCCGATTATTACGATCCGAATTACATGGGCTTCTCGGCACTGCGCGTGATTAACGATGACGTGATTGACGCCGGCCAGGGCTTCGGTACTCACCCGCACAAAGACATGGAAATCCTGACCTACGTTCTGGAAGGCGCCGTTGAGCACCAGGACAGCATGGGCAACAAAGAGCAGGTTCCGGCGGGCGAGTTCCAGATTATGAGTGCGGGTACCGGTATTCGTCACTCTGAGTACAACCCGAGCGCCACCGATAAGCTGCACCTGTACCAGATCTGGATCATTCCAGAAAAAACCGGCATCACGCCGCGTTACGAACAGCGCCGCTTCGACGCCCTGCAGGGCAAACAGCTGGTGCTGTCACCGGATGCCCGTGAAGGCTCGCTGAAGGTGTATCAGGATATGGAACTGTACCGTTGGGCGCTGGCGAAAGGCGAACAGTCGGTGCACCAGATTGCCGCTGACCGCCGCGTGTGGATTCAGGTAGTCAAAGGCGAAGTGAGCATCAATGGCACTAAGGCTACCACCAGCGATGGCCTGGCCATCTGGGACGAGCAGGCAATTTCCGTTCACGCGGATAGCGAAAGTGAAATTTTACTCTTCGATCTGCCGCCAGTTTGATCCGGCTTAAATAAATCGCGCAACCTCCCTAATCTTGCGGGGAGGTTGCGCCATCTCCGTGGTAAACTTCAGCAATATTTCACCTTTGCTTACCTCCGGACGATGAAAAAGAAAAGACCCGTACTTCAGGATGTTGCCGATCGCGTTGGCGTAACCAAAATGACGGTTAGCCGTTTTCTCCGTAACCCGGAACAGGTTTCCGTGGCGTTACGTGGCAAAATTGCGGCGGCTCTTGATGATTTGGGTTATATCCCCAACCGGGCGCCCGATATTCTCTCCAACGCCACTAGCCGCGCTATTGGCGTGCTGCTGCCATCGTTAACCAACCAGGTTTTTGCTGAAGTGCTGCGCGGTGTAGAAAGCGTCACCGATGCTCACGGCTATCAGACCATGCTGGCGCACTACGGCTATAAACCAGAAATGGAGCAGGAACGCCTGGAGTCGATGCTCTCCTGGAACATTGACGGTCTGATTCTCACCGAACGTACCCACACTCCTCGCACCCTGAAGATGATTGAAGTCGCCGGGATCCCGGTGGTGGAGCTGATGGACAGCCAGTCACCGTGCCTCGACATCGCCGTTGGCTTTGATAACTTCGAAGCGGCGCGCCAGATGACGGCGGCGATTATTGCCCGCGGTCATCGTCACATTGCCTATTTAGGCGCACGTCTCGACGAACGTACTATCATCAAACAGAAGGGCTACGAGCAGGCGATGCTTGACGCGGGCCTGATACCGTACAGCGTGATGGTAGAGCAGTCGTCCTCCTATACTTCCGGCATCGAACTGATGCGCCAGGCGCGACGTGAGTTCTCCAACCTGGACGGTATTTTCTGTACCAACGATGACCTGGCGGTTGGCGCGGCGTTTGAGTGCCAGCGCCTTGGGCTGCGCATTCCTGACGACATCGCGATTGCCGGTTTCCACGGCCACGACATCGGTCAGGTGATGGAGCCGCGTCTTGCCAGCGTGCTGACCCCGCGTGAACGCATGGGGCGCATCGGCGCAGAGCGCTTGCTGGCGCGCATTCGCGGTGAAGCGGTTACGCCAAAAATGTTAGATTTAGGTTTCACTTTGTCACCGGGCGGATCTATTTAGCCCTAACAAGTTTGAACTAGATCACACATATTCACTTAGAATTCACTTCCGGCACGAATGGTTATTGCTTATCCACTTGCCCGGCAGGACAATGTTACCGATAACTGTTACCCGTAACAATTTCCCAAATCTAATTGCCAGTGCCCAACAGGAGGACGCCTTGAGCACGACTAACCACGATCACCATGTCTATGTACTGATGGGCGTATCCGGCAGCGGTAAATCCGCCGTCGCCAGCGAAGTCGCACACCGTCTGAACGCCGCGTTCCTTGACGGCGACTTCCTGCACCCACGCAGCAATATCGTCAAAATGTCCTCCGGCGAACCGCTGAACGACGACGATCGCAAACCATGGCTGCAGGCGCTGAACGACGCGGCTTTCGCGATGCAGCGCACCAACAAAGTCTCGCTGATTGTCTGCTCTGCGCTGAAAAAAGCGTACCGCGACATTCTGCGTGAAGGTAACCCGAACCTTTCCTTCGTCTACCTGAAAGGGGATTTCGACGTGATTGAGAGCCGCCTGAAGGCGCGTAAAGGTCACTTCTTCAAAACTCAAATGCTGGTCACTCAGTTTGAAACCCTGCAAGAGCCGGGCGCTGAAGAACGCGATGTCCTGGTGGTTGATATCGATCAGCCGCTGGAAGGCGTTATCGACAGCACGATTGAGGTGATCAACAAAGGCTGTGCCGCGTGACAACTTTAACGCTCGTTTTAACCGCAGTCGGCTCCGTTCTGCTGCTGCTGTTTTTAGTCATGAAGGCGCGTATGCACGCCTTCCTGGCTTTGATGGTGGTGTCTATTGGTGCAGGGCTTTTCTCCGGTATGCCGTTGATTAAAATCGCGGAAACCATGGAGAAAGGGATGGGCGGCACGCTGGGCTTCCTGGCGATTGTCGTGGCGCTTGGCGCGATGTTTGGCAAGATTCTGCATGAAACCGGCGCGGTCGATCAGATTGCCGTCAAAATGCTGAAATCGTTCGGCCATAGCCGCGCACACTACGCGATTGGTATTGCCGGTCTTATCTGCGCGCTGCCGCTGTTCTTTGAAGTGGCGATCGTGCTGCTGATTAGCGTCGCGTTCTCGATGGCGCGCCACACCGGGACGAACCTGGTGAAGCTGGTGATTCCACTGTTTGCGGGCGTTGCTGCCGCGGCGGCGTTCCTGCTGCCGGGGCCTGCACCGATGCTGCTGGCCTCCCAGATGCACGCTGACTTTGGCTGGATGATTCTGATTGGCCTGTGTGCGGCGATCCCGGGGATGATTATTGCCGGTCCGCTGTGGGGCAACTTTATCAGCCGCTACGTTGAGCTGAATATTCCTGATGACATCACTGAGCCGCACCTTGGCGAAGGTAAAATGCCGTCCTTCGGCTTTAGCCTGGCGCTGATCCTGCTGCCGCTGGTGCTGGTGGGTCTGAAAACTATTGCCGCGCGTTTCGTGCCGGTGGGGTCAGAAACCTATCAGTGGTTTGAATTTATCGGTCACCCGTTCACCGCGATCCTGATTGCCTGCCTGGTGGCTATCTATGGTCTGGCGTTCCGTCAGGGCATGGAAAAAGACAAGGTGATGGCGATTTGCGGCGCGGCGCTGCAGCCTGCGGGGATTATCCTGCTGGTGATTGGTGCCGGTGGCGTGTTCAAACAGGTGCTGGTGGATTCCGGCGTTGGCCCGGCGTTGGGTGAAGCCCTGACCGGGATGGGCCTGCCGATTGCGCTGACCTGCTTCATCCTGGCCGCGGCGGTACGTATCATTCAGGGTTCCGCCACGGTGGCGTGTTTGACCGCGGTTGGCCTGGTGATGCCGGTGATTGAACAGCTGCACTACAGCGGTGCGCAGCTGGCAGCGCTCTCTATCTGTATCGGTGGCGGTTCTATCGTGGTGAGCCACGTCAACGACGCGGGCTTCTGGCTGTTCGGGAAGTTTACCGGCGCTACCGAAGCGCAGACGCTGAAAACCTGGACCATGATGGAAACCATCCTGGGAACGGTCGGCGCCATTATTGGTATGATTGCGTTTACGCTGTTGAGCTGACGGCTTCCCGGCGTCGCATACGCTCGGCCGGGCTACTTGAGCGGTAGCCCGGCCGAGGCGTTTACGCCGACCCCGGTGCCGCACCAAACCAACCTTTTATCCCTTCATCCACATCCGAATACCGTCCAGGAACATCTGGGTCGCCATCATCACCAGAATCAAGCCCATCAGACGCTCCAGCGCGTTCACCCCTTTCTCACCGAGCAGGCGCAGGAACAGCGACGACTGCAGCAAAATCACTACCGTACCGCCCCAGGCGATCAGCAGCGCAATCACCAGATGCGACAAATTATTCGGGTACTGGTGCGAAAGCAGCATTAAGGTCGCCAACAGCGTTGGCCCCGCCACTAATGGAATCGCGAGCGGCACAATAAACGGTTCTTCACCCGCTGGCAGCCCCGAACTATTTCCGGTGGCGCTAGGGAAAATCATCTTGATGGCAATCAGGAATAAAATGATGCCACCGGAGATGGAAACCGTCTCGGCGCGCAGGTTTAAAAACGCCAGAATCTTCTCGCCAGCGAAGAGAAAAATCAGCATGAGTAGAAGTGCGATTAAAAGCTCACGTATCATGATCGCCTTGCGGCGCTTGGGTTCCGTGTGTTTTAGCACCGACATAAAAATGGGTAAATTTCCCAGTGGATCCATAATCAGGATCAATAAAACTGCGGCGGAAAAGATTTCACTCATCACTCAAATTCCCTGATAATTGTTGCGGACTTTCTGCTCTACGCATCACTCTGACCGCGTACTGTGGTAGGAGGAAATGCGTCCCCTATGGATGAGGGGATAAGTTGCACTTCTGATTGCTAAGCAATCATTGATTAATTTTGCTTGCGACTTTAGCTGCATTTTGTAATGTGAGGGGATGCCAGGGGCACTTATTCACATATACAGCACATATATCTGCAGGAAAACACGTTATGAAAAATGTTGGTTTTATCGGTTGGCGCGGAATGGTCGGCTCAGTACTCATGCAACGCATGGTAGAAGAGCGCGATTTTGACGCCATTCGCCCCGTCTTCTTCTCCACTTCCCAGCTAGGGCAAGCTGCGCCAACCTTCGGCGGCAGCACCGGTGGTCTGCTCCAGGATGCTTACGATCTTGAAGCGCTGAAGGCGCTCGACATTATTGTCACCTGTCAGGGCGGCGATTATACCAACGAAATCTATCCTAAGCTGCGTGAAAGCGGTTGGCAGGGTTACTGGATTGACGCGGCCTCTTCGCTGCGCATGGAAAATGATGCCATCATCATTCTCGACCCGGTAAACCAGCAGGTCATTACCGATGGCCTGAACAACGGCGTGAAAACCTTCGTAGGCGGTAACTGTACCGTCAGCCTGATGCTGATGTCCCTCGGCGGCCTGTTTGCCAACGACCTGGTAGAGTGGGCCTCGGTGGCAACCTATCAAGCAGCTTCCGGCGGCGGCGCGCGCCATATGCGTGAACTGCTGACCCAGATGGGCCAACTGCATCATCACGTCGCCAACGAACTGGCTGACCCGGCTTCCGCTATCCTCGAGATCGAACGTAAGGTCACCACCCTGACCCGCAGCGGCGATCTGGCAGTGGATAACTTCGGCGTTCCGCTGGCGGGCAGCCTGATTCCGTGGATCGATAAACAGCTTGATAACGGCCAGAGCCGCGAAGAGTGGAAAGGTCAGGCTGAGACCAACAAAATCCTCGCCACCTCTTCCGTGATCCCGGTTGACGGCCTCTGCGTGCGCGTTGGTGCGCTGCGCTGCCACAGCCAGGCATTCACGCTGAAATTGAAAAAAGATATTTCCATAAGTTCTGTAGAGGAATTACTGGCCGCGCACAACCCGTGGGCGAAAGTCATTCCTAACGACCGTGAAATTACCATGCGTGAACTGACGCCTGCGGCGGTCACCGGTACGCTGACCACGCCTGTTGGACGTTTGCGCAAACTGAACATGGGGCCGGAGTATCTGTCAGCGTTCACCGTTGGCGACCAGCTTCTGTGGGGCGCAGCGGAGCCGCTGCGTCGTATGCTACGCCAACTGGCGTAAACATTTGTTAATCGATGAGGGGTGGCGAACCACCCCTTTTTTTTGCGTAATACAAGGAGTAAACGCAGTAATGTTAATTTTTCTCTCAGGAGTCAGGTAAAGCGTTGACTATGCTTTAATCAAGGTCTGTTGCCTTGACTGAAGGTTGGACGGAGCCGAGAGAGCACACAACTTTGTGCTGCACCGTTCAGGTCACAAAATGTCGCCATTTACAGTGGATTGAGGCGATACAAAAACTAAGGATGATGAAGCATGTCTGATCGTGTTGATAGAGACGTGATTAATGCGTTGATCGCAGGCCATTTTGCAGACCCCTTTTCCGTACTGGGTATGCACCGAACGGAAGCGGGACTGGAAGTCCGTGCACTGTTACCCGACGCGACCGATGTTTGGGTGATTGAACCTAAAACCGGGCGTAAAGTCGGCAAGCTGGATTGCGTGGACTCACGTGGTTTCTTTTGTGGCGTTCTGCCGCGTCGTAAAAATTTCTTCCGTTATCAGTTGGCTGTCGTCTGGCATGGCCAACAGAACCTCATTGACGATCCTTACCGCTTTGGCCCATTGCTCCAGGAATTGGACATATGGCTGCTGTCTGAAGGTACTCACCTACGCCCCTACGAAAAGCTGGGTGCGCATGCGGATACCATGGACGGCGTTACCGGTACGCGCTTTGCCGTCTGGGCGCCAAACGCCCGCCGCGTGTCGGTAGTCGGTCAGTTCAACCACTGGGACGGTCGCCGTCATCCGATGCGTCTGCGTCAGGAAACGGGGATTTGGGAGCTGTTTATTCCGGGAGCGCACAACGGTCAGCTGTATAAATTCGAGATGATCGATGCCCGCGGCGCGCTGCGGATTAAAGCCGACCCCTATGCGTTCGAAGCCCAAATGCGTCCGGAAACGGCCTCGCTGATTTGTGGCTTACCGCCGAAGGTTGAGCAGAGCGAAGCCCGCAAAAAGGCCAACCAGTTTGATGCCCCTATCTCTATCTACGAGGTGCATCTGGGCTCCTGGCGTCGTCATACCGACAACAACTACTGGCTGAGCTACCGCGAGCTGGCAGAGCAGCTGGTCCCATACGCCAAATGGATGGGCTTCACCCACCTGGAACTGCTGCCGGTCAACGAACACCCGTTCGACGGAAGCTGGGGCTATCAGCCGACCGGGATGTACGCGCCGACCCGTCGTTTCGGTACCCGCGAAGATTTCCGCTACTTCATCAACGCTGCGCACGCCGCCGGCCTGAACGTGATCCTCGACTGGGTGCCTGGTCACTTTCCGTCGGATGATTTCGCGCTGGCCGAGTTTGACGGCACCAACCTGTACGAGCACAGCGACCCACGCGAAGGCTACCATCAGGACTGGAATACCCTGATTTACAACTATGGCCGCCGTGAAGTGAGCAACTTCCTGACCGGCAACGCCCTGTACTGGGTGGAACGCTTCGGCATTGATGCGCTGCGCGTCGATGCGGTGGCATCAATGATTTACCGCGACTACAGTCGTAAAGAGGGTGAGTGGATCCCGAATGAGTTCGGCGGCCGCGAAAACCTCGAAGCGATTGAGTTCCTGCGCCAGACCAACCGCGTGTTGGGCGAGCAGGTTCCCGGTGCGGTGAGCATGGCGGAAGAGTCGACCGACTTCGCGGGCGTGTCACGTCCATCTGATATGGGCGGCCTGGGCTTCTGGTTTAAGTGGAACATGGGCTGGATGCACGACACCCTGGACTACATGAAGCTCGACCCGATTCACCGCCAGTACCATCACGACAAAATGACCTTCGGCATGCTCTATAACTACACGGAAAACTTCGTGTTGCCGTTGTCGCATGACGAAGTGGTTCACGGTAAGAAATCTATCCTGGACCGTATGCCGGGCGATGCGTGGCAGAAGTTTGCCAACCTGCGCGCCTACTACGGCTGGATGTTCGCCTTCCCGGGTAAAAAGCTGCTGTTTATGGGCGATGAGTTTGCCCAGGGCCGCGAATGGAACTTTGACGGCAGCCTCGACTGGCATCTGCTGGAAGGCGACGACAACTGGCATAACGGGGTACAGCGCCTGGTGCGCGACCTCAACCATACCTATCGTCACCACAAAGCGATGCACGAGCTGGACTTTGACCCGTACGGTTTTGAATGGCTGGTGGTCGACGACAGCGCCCGCTCGGTGTTCGCTTTTGTCCGTCGCGACAAAGCGGGCAACGAAGTGATTGTGGTCAGCAACTTTACGCCAGTACCGCGTCAGGATTATCGCTTCGGCATCAATCAGCCGGGCCGCTGGCGCGAAGTACTCAACACCGACTCCGCCCATTACCACGGCAGCAACGCCGGGAACGGCGGGCTGGTGCAGAGCGAGGCGATTGAAAGCCATGGCCGTGCGCAGTCGCTGAGTCTGACGCTGCCGCCGCTGTCGACCATCTGGTTAGTTCGGGAAGGGGATTAAATTTGAGTCAGCTCGCAGCAGGGGAACCCGCGCCGCTTGGCGCAAGCTATGACGGTGAAGGTGTCAACTTTACGCTCTTCTCGGCGCATGCGGAGCGGGTTGAACTGTGCGTGTTTGATGCGCAGGGTACGGAGACACGCTATGACTTACCCGCCCGCAGCGGTGACGTCTGGCATGGCTATCTTCCCCACGCGCGTCCTGGCTTACGTTACGGCTACCGGGTGCACGGCCCGTGGGACCCGCAGCAGGGGCACCGGTTTAACCCGGCGAAGCTGCTGCTGGACCCATGCTGTTTCTGCGCCGAGGGCGACCCGGACGACTCCCCGCATTTTCACGGCGGTTACGATGTACCGGACGACCGCGATACCGCAGCGATTGCACCCAAATCGGTGGTCGTCGACCTGACCTATGACTGGCAAGACGATGCTGCCCCACGCACCGCGTGGGGCAAAACCGTGATCTACGAAGCGCACGTCAAAGGGCTGACCTATCGCCACCCAGGGCTGCCGGAGTCTATCCGCGGCACCTACAAAGCGCTGGGTCATCCGGTGATGATTGCTTACCTCAAGCGCCTGGGCATTACCGCGCTGGAGCTGATGCCGGTGGCGCATTTTGCCAGCGAGCAGCGCCTGCAGCGGATGGGGCTGAGAAACTATTGGGGTTACAACCCGCTGGCGATGTTTGCGCTGGCACCGCGTTACGCCAGCGCGCCTGAGCATGCGCTGGATGAGTTTCGCGATGCGGTCAAAGCGCTACACAAAGCCGGTATCGAAGTGATCCTTGATGTGGTGTTGAACCACAGCGCCGAGTTGGATCTGCATTGCCAGACCTTTTCACTGCGGGGGATCGATAACCGTAGCTATTATTGGTTACGGGAAGATGGCGATTATCACAACTGGACGGGCTGCGGTAATACTTTGAATCTCAGCCACCCTGGCGTCGTGGAATACGCGCGCCAGTGCCTGCGTTTCTGGGTGGATGTCTGCCACGTTGACGGTTTTCGTTTTGATTTAGCGTCGGTAATGGGCCGTACGCCGGGCTATCGTCAGGACGCGCCGCTGTTTAACGCGATCCACGATGACCCGGTTCTCTCTACGGTGAAGCTGATTGCCGAACCGTGGGATATCGGTGAAGGCGGTTATCAGGTGGGGAACTTCCCGCCGCTCTTCAGCGAATGGAACGACCATTTCCGGGATGCCATGCGTCGCTTCTGGCTTGAAGAGTCGCTGTCGCTGGGGGATTTTGCCCAGCGCTTTGCCGCTTCTAGCGACGTGTATGCGCATCAGGAACGTCGCCCTCGCGCGACGATAAACCTGGTGACCGCCCACGATGGCTTCACCCTGCGCGATTGTGTCAGCTTCAACGGCAAGCACAACGACGCCAACGGTGAAGAGAATCGTGACGGCACCGGCAATAACCATAGCAATAATCATGGTATCGAAGGATTGGAAGCAAACCTGGAAGTAATGGCACGTCGGCAGAAGAGCGTTCAGGCGCTGCTGACAACGCTGCTGTTATCGCAGGGAACGCCAATGTTGCTGGCCGGTGATGAACACGGTCACAGCCAGCAAGGTAACAACAATGCCTACTGTCAGGACAATACGTTGACCTGGCTCGATTGGGAAAACGCAGATGACGCGCTGACGGACTTTACCGCCGCCCTGATTCACCTGCGCCAGCAGATCCCCGCGTTGACGGACGACCGCTGGTGGCAGGAGGGCGATGGCAACGTGCAGTGGCTCAATCAGGATGCGCAACCGCTGTCTGCCGAGGAGTGGCAGCACGGTGCTCGCCGAATGCAGATTCTGCTTTCCGATCGTTGGCTCATTACGCTCAATGCGACGCAAGACGCGACAAACTTGACGTTACCCGAGGGGGAATGGCGCGCTGTTCCTCCCTTCACCGACGCTGGCACGTCGGTCGTCGTGGCTGTCTGGCATGGGCCCGCGCACGGAGTGTGCGTATTTCAAAGGTCATAGTCTCTCAATTACCCGGAACCCCGCGTTATCGCGCGAGGACACCTCATAACCCGGAAGGACGAGCAACAAAAGGAGTTAATCATGGTTAGGCTAGAAAAAAACGATCCCTTAATGCTGGCTCGCCAGTTACCTATCAAATCCGTCGCCCTGATTCTGGCTGGCGGCCGCGGTACGCGACTCAAGGATCTGACCAACAAGCGGGCCAAACCCGCAGTACACTTTGGCGGTAAATTCCGCATCATCGACTTTGCGTTATCCAACTGCCTGAACTCCGGGATTCGCCGTATCGGCGTTATCACCCAGTACCAGTCCCACACGCTGGTACAGCACATCCAGCGCGGGTGGTCCTTCTTCAGTGAACAGATGAACGAATTTGTGGATCTGCTGCCCGCTCAGCAGCGGATGCACGGTGAAAACTGGTATCGCGGTACCGCCGATGCGGTCACCCAGAACCTCGACATTATTCGCCGTTACAAGGCGGAGTACGTGGTTATCCTCGCCGGTGACCATATCTACAAACAAGACTACTCGCGCATGCTTATCGACCACGTCGAAAAAGGCGCGCGCTGCACCGTGGCGTGCATTCCGGTGCCCATTGAAGAGGCAACGGCGTTCGGCGTGATGGCGGTTGACGAAAACGACAAGATTATCGAGTTCGTGGAAAAACCGGCTAACCCACCGGCCATGCCAGGCGACCCAACCAAGGCGTTGGCGAGCATGGGTATCTATGTCTTTGATGCCGATTATCTTTATGAGCTGCTGGAACGCGACGACGTTAACGAAGACTCCAGCCACGACTTCGGCAAAGATTTAATTCCGTTAATTACCAAAGCTGGCGCGGCTTATGCACATCCATTCCCGCTGTCCTGCGTGCAGTCCGACCCGCAAGCAGAACCGTACTGGCGCGATGTGGGTACGCTTGAAGCCTACTGGAAAGCGAACCTTGACCTGGCGTCGGTGACGCCTGAGCTGGATATGTACGACCAGAACTGGCCTATCCGCACGCACATGGAATCCCTGCCGCCGGCGAAGTTCGTCCAGGACCGCTCCGGCAGCCACGGCATGACCCTGAACTCACTGGTTTCCGGCGGCTGTATTATTTCCGGTTCCGTGGTGGTGCAGTCGGTGCTGTTCCCGCGCGTGCGCGTGAACTCATTCTGTAACATTGATTCGGCAGTCTTACTGCCAGATGTCTGGGTGGGTCGTTCCTCACGCCTGCGTCGCTGCGTTATCGACAGGGCCTGTGTGATCCCGGAAGGGATGGTGATCGGTGAAGATGCGGAAGAGGATGCACGCCGCTTTTACCGCTCGGAAGAAGGGATCGTGCTGGTGACGCGCGAAATGCTGCGTCAGCTTGGCTACAAACAGGAGCGATAATGCAGGTCTTACATGTTTGTTCTGAGATGTTCCCGTTATTAAAAACGGGCGGTCTGGCGGATGTGATTGGCGCGCTGCCGGCGGCACAGATTGCCGAAGGAACCGATGCACGCGTGCTGTTACCTGCATTCCCGGATATCCGTCGTGGTATTCCGGATGCCAAAGTGGTGAGCCGTCGCGATACCTTTGCCGGGCGCATGACGCTGCTGTTTGGACATTATAACGGCGTGGGCATTTACCTGATTGATGCGCCGCACCTCTATGACCGTCCGGGTAGCCCGTATCACGACACCAATCTGAATGCTTACCCGGATAACGTGAAGCGCTTTGCGCTGCTGGGTTGGGTCGGTAGCGAAATGGCCTGCGGTCTGGATCCGTTCTGGCGTCCTGACGTGGTGCACGCCCATGACTGGCATGCGGGCCTGGCCCCGGCCTATCTGGCGGCGCGCGGTCGCCCGGCGAAATCGGTGTTTACCGTACACAACCTGGCCTACCAGGGGCTGTTCTACGGCCACCACATGGGAGAGATTCAGCTGCCGGTTGAGTTCTTCAACATGCATGGCCTGGAGTTCCACGGACAGATTTCGTTCCTGAAAGCGGGGCTTTACTACGCCGACCATATTACGGCGGTGAGCCCGACCTATGCGCGGGAAATTACCGAACCGCAGTTCGCCTACGGGATGGAAGGGCTGCTGCGCCAGCGCCATCGGGAAGGGCGTCTGTCGGGGATCCTCAACGGCGTTGATGACAACGTCTGGAGCCCGGAAAAAGATCTGCTGCTGCCGGCAAGCTACAGCCGTGACACGCTGGAGCGGAAAGCGGAAAACAAACGTCAGCTGCAAACCGCCATGGGGCTGAAGGTCGATGACGCTGCGCCGCTGTTTGCCGTGGTCAGCCGCCTGACCAGCCAGAAAGGGCTGGATCTGGTGCTGGAAGCGCTGCCAGGCCTGCTGGAGCAGGGCGGCCAACTGGCGCTGCTGGGCGCGGGTGACCCGGTACTACAGGAAGGTTTCCTCGCCGCCGCCGCGGAGCATCCGGGGCAGGTGGGCGTCCAGATTGGTTATCATGAAGCGTTCTCGCACCGCATTATCGGTGGTGCGGACGTGATTCTGGTGCCGAGCCGCTTTGAGCCGTGCGGCTTAACGCAGCTTTATGGTCTGAAGTACGGCACGCTGCCGCTGGTTCGCCGTACCGGCGGCCTGGCTGACACCGTTGCGGATAGTTCGCTTGAGAACCTCGCTGATGGCATTGCCAGCGGCTTTGTGTTCGAAGACAGCAACGCCTGGTCGCTGCTTCGCGCTATCCGCCGTGCTTTCGTTTTATGGTCTCGTCCATCGCTCTGGCGCTATGTGCAACGCCAGGCGATGAACATGGATTTTAGCTGGCAGGTTGCTGCGCACTCTTATCGTGAGCTTTACCAACGCCTGATCTAACTACGGGGATCTGAATAATGAATGCACCCTTTACGTATGCATCACCGACCCTCAGCGTTGAGGCACTGAAGCACTCTATTGCCTATAAGCTGATGTTCACCATCGGGAAAGATCCGGCTATTGCGAACAAACACGAATGGCTGAACGCCACGTTGTTTGCCGTTCGCGATCGCATGGTGGAGCGCTGGCTGCGCTCCAACCGCGCGCAGCTTTCCCAGGAAACGCGACAGGTGTACTACCTGTCGATGGAGTTTTTGATTGGCCGCACGCTTTCCAATGCGCTGTTATCGTTAGGTCTGTATGACGACGTGAAAAACGCGCTGGAAGGAATGGGGTTAGACCTGGAAGAGCTGATCGACGAAGAGAATGATCCAGGGCTTGGCAACGGCGGCTTAGGCCGTCTGGCAGCCTGCTTCCTCGACTCTCTGGCGACCCTGGCGCTGCCGGGGCGTGGCTACGGCATTCGCTACGACTACGGTATGTTCAAACAGAACATCGTCGACGGTCGTCAGAAAGAGTCGCCGGACTACTGGCTGGAATACGGTAACCCGTGGGAGTTCCCGCGCCACAATACGCGCTATAAGGTTCGTTTCGGCGGCCGCGTGCAGATGGAAGGCAAAACCAGCCACTGGCTGGAGACGGAAGAGATTCTGGCGGTGGCTTACGACCAGATTATTCCCGGCTATGACACCGACGCGACCAATACGCTGCGTCTGTGGAACGCCCAGGCCAGTAGCGAAATCAACCTCGGTAAGTTTAACCAGGGCGACTACTTCGCGGCAGTGGAAGATAAAAACCACTCCGAGAACGTATCCCGTGTGCTCTACCCGGATGACTCCACCTATTCCGGGCGCGAGCTGCGTCTGCGCCAGGAGTACTTCCTGGTCTCGGCGACGGTGCAGGATATCTTAAGCCGCCATTACATGTTGCATAAAACCTATGACAACCTGGCGGATAAAATTGCCATTCACCTCAACGACACCCACCCGGTGCTGTCGATTCCTGAGTTGATGCGCCTGCTGATTGATGAGCACAAGTTCAGTTGGGAAGCGGCGTTTGAGGTGGCCTGTCAGGTCTTCTCCTACACCAACCACACGCTGATGAGCGAAGCGCTGGAAACCTGGCCGGTCGACATGCTGGGCAAAATTCTGCCGCGCCATCTGCAGATTATATTTGAGATTAACGACTACTTCCTGAAGACCCTGCAGGAGCAGTACCCGAACGATACCGGGCTGCTGAGCCGCACGTCGATCATCGACGAATCCAACGGCCGCCGCGTGCGTATGGCATGGCTGGCGGTGGTGGTGAGCAAGAAGGTCAACGGCGTGTCTGAGCTGCACTCGAACCTGATGGTGCAGTCGTTGTTTGCCGACTTCGCCGCCATCTTCCCGATGCGCTTTACCAACGTGACCAACGGTGTGACGCCACGTCGCTGGCTGGCGCTGGCGAACCCGGCGCTCTCCGACGTGCTGGATGAGAATATCGGTCAGACCTGGCGTTCTGACCTGAGCCAGCTAAAAGAGCTGGAACAGCATATCGACTATCCGAAAGTGAATCAGGCGGTGCATCACGCCAAGCTTGAGAACAAAAAGCGCCTCGCCACCTTTATCGCCCAGAACCTCAACGTGGTGGTGAACCCGAACGCGCTGTTTGACGTGCAGATTAAGCGTATTCACGAGTACAAACGTCAGTTGATGAACGTGCTGCACGTGATCACCCGCTACAACCGCATCAAGGCCGATCCGGATGCGAAGTGGGTACCGCGCGTGAACATCTTCGCCGGGAAAGCGGCTTCCGCCTACTACATGGCGAAGCACATTATCCACCTGATCAACGACGTGGCGAATGTGATCAACAACGATCCGCAGATTGGCGACAAGCTGAAAGTGGTCTTTATCCCGAACTACAGCGTGAGCCTGGCGCAGATGATCATCCCGGCGGCGGATCTCTCCGAGCAGATTTCGCTGGCAGGTACTGAGGCATCCGGCACCAGTAACATGAAGTTTGCGCTCAACGGGGCGTTGACTATCGGTACGCTGGATGGCGCGAACGTCGAGATGCAGGAGCACGTCGGGGCAGAAAACTTCTTTATCTTCGGCAACACCGCTGAAGAGGTGGAAGCGCTGCGTCGTAAGGGCTACAGCCCGCGCGACTACTACGAGCAGGATGAAGAGCTGCATCAGGTGCTGACGCAAATCGGCAGCGGCGTCTTCAGCCCGAGTGAACCAGGACGTTACCGCGACCTGGTGGATTCGCTGATTAACTTCGGTGACCACTACCAGGTGCTGGCGGATTTCCGCAGCTACGTGGACTGTCAGGATAAGGTTGATGAGCTGTATCGTGAGCCAGAGCAGTGGACCAATAAAGCGATGCTCAATATCGCCAACATGGGCTACTTCTCGTCGGACCGCACGATTCAGGAGTATGCGGAGAATATCTGGCACATAGAGCCGGTAAGACTGTAAAAACGAAAACGGGGCCGATTGGCCCCGTTTTTTTCCCGGCGTCACGTCGTTCGGCCGGGCTACGTTTTTGTGCCTTTGTAGCCCGGCCAAGCGAAGTGTCGCCAGGGAGGCTCACGACGCCAGCGACATCTCAGGCTTTCCCAGCGTTTTTACCAACCATTCGCTGATACGTGATTGCTGCTCGGCGTTCAGCCACATCCCCTGTTTGGTCCGACGCCAGATAGCATCGTCGAGACGACGCACCCACTCGTGTTCCACCAGGTAGCGCAGTTCGGCTTCGTAAAACTCGTGGCCGAAATCTTCACCCAGCCCGGTAATATCCTTCGCCTCACCAATAATCAATTCGCTGTTGCTGCCGTAGGTGCGGGCAAAGTGGCGGGCCAGCGACTCGGTAATAAACGGATAGCGACGGCGCAGTTTAGCCGCGTAGTCATCGCGGTCGCTGCCAATCTCACCGCCGGGCAGCACGGCGCCTTTGGTCCACGCCGGGCCGATGCCGCTGTAGTACGGCGCCAGTTTCTCCAGCGCGTGCTCGGCGAGCTTACGGTAGGTGGTGAGCTTGCCGCCAAAGACTGACAGCAGCGGCGCTTTACCGTGGTCGTCGTGAATATCCAGCGTGTAGTCGCGGGTGATGGCCTGCGGTGAATCAGACTCGTCATCGCACAGCGGGCGAACGCCGGAGTAAGTCCAGACGATATCTTCGCGGGCAAGCTGCTTTTTAAAGTGGCCGTTGTAGACCTTCAGCAGATAGTTGATTTCGCTCTCATCGATCTCGACGTTTTTAGGGTCACCCTGGTACTCCACGTCGGTGGTGCCGATGATCGAAAACTCATCCATCCACGGGATCACAAAGACAATACGCTTATCTTCGTTTTGCAGGATGTAGGCCTGCTTCTGAGCGTGCACGCGCGGTACCACGATGTGGCTGCCTTTAATCAGGCGGATGCCGTACGGTGACGGCAGGTGCATGCCGTCGTCGAAGAACTGTTTCACCCACGGGCCGGTGGCGTTCACCAGGCCGCGAGCTTGCCAGCGGAACTTCTCGCCGCTGTCGATATCTTCCGCTTCCACGATCCACAGGCCGTTTTCACGTTTTGCTGAGATGGCGCGAGTCCGGGTACGGACTTCTCCACCCTGCTTCACCACCATCTGCGCGTTGGCTAACACCAGGCGTGCGTCGTCTACCCAGCAGTCAGAATATTCGAAACCGCGCACGATTTCCGGCTTCAGCACGGATTCTGCGCCAAAACGCAAACCGGTCGAGGCGGGCAGGCTGGTGCGTTTGCCCAGATGATCGTACATAAACAGGCCGGTGCGGATCATCCACGCCGGGCGCAGATGCGGGCGGTGGGGCAGGCGGAAGCGCATCGGGATCGCAATGTGCGGGGCCATTTTCAGCAGCACTTCACGCTCGGCCAGCGCTTCGCTGACCAGACGGAATTCATAGTGCTCAAGGTAGCGCAGACCGCCGTGGATCAGTTTTGAGCTGGCGCTGGATGTGGCACAGGCCAGGTCTCTGGCTTCCAGCATCAGTACGGATAATCCACGTCCTGCCGCATCTGCCGCAATGCCTGCACCGTTAATGCCGCCACCTATCACAATCAGATCTTTGGTTTCCATTATTGCTACCTCTGGGACTTTCGTTATAGCTCACTAATGTTCGTTATCGCTCATAATAGCAAGTAAACGCGCTTTTGGTAACATTGAAAAAACATTTTAGAGTGATGTGCATAACATATTGGCGTTTACGTACCGTGAAGACGTACACTTGGCGGTAAAATGTCGTCAGCAAGACACCTGCCATAACGATAAGAGAGCACCATGGATCAGTTTGAATGTATTAACGTAGAACAGGCGCACCAGAAGCTGCAGCAGAGCGCTGCCGTGCTGGTGGATATTCGCGACCCACAAAGCTTTGCGATGGGCCACACCCCTGGCGCTTTTCATCTGACCAACGACACGCTGGGCGCGTTTATGCGCGATAACGATTTTGAAACCCCGGTGCTGGTGATGTGCTATCACGGCAACAGCAGCAAGGGCGCGGCGCAGTACCTGCTGCAGCAGGGCTACGACCAGGTGTACAGCGTCGACGGCGGCTTTGATGCCTGGCATCGTCACTTCCCGGCTGAAGTGGTACACGCCGGTTTCTAAGACTGTGCTCGCTTTTCCCTTCCAGATGCCGCCTCCCGTCAGGCGGCCTTTACGCGCCGCTGCAACGCATCCGTAAGGGTTTGGGTATATACTGTCCCCTTTTGTGTGGAATAGAAGCGACCTGCTGATGTTGATGATCACCTCTTTTACTAACCCGCGCGTTGCCCAGGCTTTTGTTGACTATATGGCAACGCAGGGCGTTATTCTGACTATCCAGCAGCATACGCGTAGCGATGTCTGGCTTTCCGATGAGTCCCAGGAAGCGCGCGTGCGCGACGAACTGGAACGCTTCCTGGCAAACCCGGCCGACCCCCGTTATCTGGCGGCTAGCTGGCAGTCCGGACAGACTAACAGCGGCCTGCACTACCGTCGTTTCCCGTTCCTGGCCACGCTGAAGGCGGGCGCTGGCCCGGTGACGATGGCCATCATGGCGGCCTGCATTCTGGTCTTTATCCTGATGAGCGTGATTGGCGACCAGCCTGTGATGCTGTGGCTCGCCTGGCCGTACGATGATTCGCTGAAATTTGAGCTCTGGCGCTACTTTACCCACGCGTTAATGCATTTCTCATTCGTCCATATCCTCTTCAACCTGCTATGGTGGTGGTATCTTGGCGGTGCGGTAGAAAAGCGCATTGGCAGCGGCAAGCTGGTGGTGATTACCGTGATAAGCGCGCTGCTGAGCGGCTTTATTCAGCATCAGTTCAGCGGCCCGTGGTTTGGCGGCCTGTCCGGCGTGGTGTATGCCTTAATGGGCTATGCGTGGCTGCGTGGCGAGCGCGATCCGCAGAGCGGTATCTTCCTGCCGCGCGGGCTGATTCTATTTTCACTCATCTGGCTGGTGGCCGGGTGGTTTAACGTTTTTGGGATGTCAATTGCGAACGGCGCACACGTCACCGGGCTGGTGATTGGTCTGGCAATGGCCTTTGTCGACACGCTTAATGCGCGCAAGCGAGCATAATTTTCCAGGGATTCATCATGAAACAAACACAACGTCATGACGCGATAATCGAGCTGGTAAAACTTCAGGGCTACGTCAGTACGGAAGAGCTGGTGGAACATTTTTCCGTTAGCCCTCAGACCATTCGTCGCGATTTGAATGACCTTGCGGAGCAGAAAAAAATTCTGCGTCACCACGGTGGGGCGGCGCTGCCGTCCAGCTCGGTGAACACCTCCTGGCACGACCGTAAGGCAACTCAGACGGAAGAAAAAGAGCGTATCGCCCAGAAGGTGGCAAGCCAGATCCCGAACGGCTCGGCGCTGTTTATCGACATCGGCACTACCCCGGAAGCGGTGGCCCATGCGCTGCTCAACCATAGCGATCTGCGGATCGTCACCAACAACCTGAACGTGGCGAATACGCTGATGGCGAAAGAGGACTTTCGCATTATTCTGGCGGGCGGCGAACTGCGCAGCCGGGATGGTGGCATCATTGGCGAAGCGACGCTCGACTTTATCTCCCAGTTCCGCCTGGATTTCGGCATCCTCGGGATCAGCGGCATCGACAGCGATGGTTCGCTGCTGGAGTTTGATTATCATGAAGTGCGTACCAAGCGCGCGATTATCGACAACTCCCGCCACGTGATTCTGGTCGTCGACCATTCGAAGTTTGGCCGTAACGCGATGGTGAATATGGGCAGTATCAGCCTGGTGGATGCGGTCTTTACCGACGTTCTGCCACCGCCGGGCGTGATGCAGGTGATTGCGGAAAATGATGTGCAGCTTGAGCTGTGCTAAATCAGGTAGCCCGGACGAGGCGCGCTAGCGCCGACTCCGGGGAATCCCCGGCGTCACTTCGTTCGGCCGGGCTACGGTTTTATGACATCTGCTGCTGGAACTTGCCTTTGCTCAGATCGGCCACGATATGGTTCATGCGATCTTCCGTCAGACGGTAGTAGCGGATGGAAATGGCGGTAATCAGATAGAAGATAGCCGGCAGTACCGTAAACAGGATTAATACCCCACGGACAGCTTCTGCTGACTGCTGTTCAACCCCCGCCTGATAGCCGTAGAACGCCAGACCCCAGCCGGTGAGCGCACCGCCGATGGCGACGCCCAGTTTGATAATAAAGATATTCGCCGCCACGTTCATACCGGTAATACGACGCTGGGTTTTCCACTCGCCATAGTTGTTGGCATCGGTAATCATTGACCACTGCAGCGGGGCGTTAATACCCTGAAGAATATTAAGGACCACGTGGACGATAAAAGCTGGCATCCAATATTCGGTTGGTAGAACCAGGAACAGTAAACCAAATAAGGCGCTGAGCACGTTGACCCACACCGACGCGCGGATTTTACACATCCAGGAACCGATATATTTTGCCATCAGACTGCCAATAACGGCGGCAATGGTGGTGGCCAGCATAAAAATGGAAATAACGCTGCTGCCCTGGTGCAGAATATACTGTACGAAATAGACCAGCAGGCCACCGCGTACCACGACGCCGCAAAGCATCGCCAGGTTATATACCGATAGCACGCACCACTGATCGTTTTTCATCAGAATACGCACGTCGCGCAAAATGTTCAGGTTCTCCTCTTTCACCGGCGTAATACGCTCACGGGTGGTCATAAAGCAGATCAGGAACATGATGCAGCCGATAACGCCGAAAATCCCCATCGCCCACTGCATACCAGAGGCTCTATCGCCCGGTGCTATCAGGTCTGCCAGCGGGAGAATCAACGCGGTACCCATTGCACCGCCAATCGGCGCGACGGCGAAGCGCCAGGACTGCAGCGACAGGTTTTCCCGTGGGTCTGCGGTAATGGCCGCGCCCAGCGAGCAGTAAGGGATATTAATCGCGGTATACATTAATGTCATAAATATATACGCGACAACGGCGTAGACAATTTTCCCGGTTTGTTCGAAGTTCGGCGTGGAATAGACCAATACGCAGCTGACGGCAAACGGAACGCAAATAATCAAAAGCCAAGGACGGAAACGCCCCCAGCGGCTTTTGGTCTGATCAGCAATCGCCCCCATAATAGGGTCGGTAATGGCATCCAATACCCTGACGACTAAAAATAACGTCCCCATTACCGCTGGGGGTAATCCATAGATGTTCGTATAGAAATAAGCAAGAATGGCAACGGAGGAATCAAAGACGATATGGCTGGCGGCATCGCCAAGGCCAAATCCGAACTTCTCTTTATTACTGATTTTTTCGGTTAATGCCGACATAGGGTCACCTTTTTATTATTACGTGCCAACATACGACACCACTTATAAAAGGTGGCTCTAAGCCTGAATATTCCAATTTTTCACTTTGGACTTATGTTAATTCTCTAATGTGACGCAGCTATCTCTTTGCTATTTGGCGTAGCCGCCATCCGGCCTACGAGCGTAGTAGGCCGGAAAGCGAAACAAATTACACGCCGTACCCCATCATCTTCAGCAGCTTCTGGGCATGCTGTACCGCATCCTGACGATGCGCCACGCCGAGTTTCTGATAGAGGTTGCGGATATGCGTTTTGATGGTCGTGGCCGCCACGTCCAGCTCGCCGGCAATCTGTTCGTTGCTGTAGCCCGAATAGATAAGCCCCAGCACCTGCCATTCACGCTGGGTGAGCGGGCTGGTACGGATAAGCTCCGGCACTTCCGGGTGGTTGAGCAGGCGCTCGACGAAGCTTTCATCAAAGTGGGCAAACTTGTGACGATGATGCTGGTTAATCTCGCGCAGAATGCGCTGGGCGCGGTGCTGATCGAGCTCTGGCAACGTATTCAGCTGAATCAGCTGGCGCAACTGCTGCGCCATCGCTTCGCCTTCAATCACGAAGTGGCTGATAAAACCGGTGCGGTTGGCAAGCTGCAGCGCTTCCAGCAGCACGCGCTGGGCTTCATTCTTATTTCCCGCCTGCCAGTGCAGCTGGTTCAGCAGCAGCAGGTTGCGGTTGAGATCGCTCATCAGGCGCAGCCCACGGGCGTTTTCGTTTAACTCTTCCAGCACCATTTCGGCAGAGTCGAACTCGCCAAGCAGGATCTGCGCGCGGGCGATGTTACGCCACTGGCCCTGCAGGAAGTGGTTATTGGCAAACTCCGGCTTCGGCGTATGGCGTAGCCAGTTAGCCGCCGCTTTTTTATCGCCGACCATCTGCCAGTAAATGACCCGTACTTTATCGGCGTTGGAGACCCAATCGCTGTGGTATGTGCCGTTGCCGAGCAGGTTTTCCAGACGGTTCAAGTAGTTGCGGGCATTATCCAGATTGCCGCGCGCCAGCGAGCACTGCACCTGCAGCGTCAGACACTGAAGCTGCTGCTGCGGCTGGAAGCCGCTCAGCACTTCAATACCGGTGCGGGCAGCGGTTTCGGCCTCATCGAGGCGCGCCCATGCCCACAGCAGCTGTGCGCGGATGCGCAGCAGGAATTCGTGCATCGGAAGCTGTTCAAGATGCTGTTCGTGGATCAACTGGAAGCCTTTCTCCTGGCACTCCCAGGCGGCCTGCAGGAAGCCCTGTGCGAACAGAATTTCACTTTGCTGGATCAGGCTCCACAGCGCGTAGTGCCAGATATCGTGGCGACGCGCCATTTGTTCGGTTTGCTGCATGACGGCAATGGACTGACTCAGCAGACCTTTGCAGTGCAGCACCTCACCGTGTACTGAGGTGGCAACGATGCGGCTGTAGAAGTTCGCCAGCGGCAGCTCTTCAAGCGCTACCGTTGAGAGTCGTTCTGCTTCGTCCTGGTCACCGTCGTTAATCGCCACCTGGGCGCGCAGAGCGTTGAAATCGCCGTGCAGCGAGGTGTCCATTTCGAAGGTCATCTCCTGCTCGGCGCGGGCCAGCAGGGTATTCACTTCGCTGTAGCGGTGCTGGCTTTGCATCAGCCAGGCCTGCAGCAGCACCAGACGCGGGTTCTCCAGCAAACTTTCCCACGGCAGGGCAGAGAGCGATTCTTCCAGCAGGGCAAGCTCGCTATGGTGGAACAGGCCCCAGGCGTGGTTGAGCAGAATATCGCGCAGCATTTTCGGGTCGCCCGCCGCCAGCGCGTGATGGATGGCTTCACTTGGGAAGCCTTGCGCCATCCAGCTTTCTGCCGCGGCGCGGTGAATATCTGGCAGTTCAGCCGCCAGTTCCCACTGGCAGCGCTGACGCAGGAAACTACAGAACAGCGGGTGGTAGTTAAACCATTCGCCGGAATTATCCATACGTTGCACGAACAGCCCCTGACGCTCGATCTCTTCCAGACGCATCTGACCGTTTTCTTCGCCGGTTACGCGGGCAATCAGCGAGTCGTTCATCGAACGTAACAGCGAGCTTTTCAGCAGGAAGTTGCGGGTGTCCGGGTCAACGTTATCCAGCACTTCATCAACCAGATAGTCGGACAGGTGGCTGGCGTTAATGCCTGCTAGTCGGCGCGCGGAGTGCTGCGTGGCGTTGTTACGCTGACGCGCGGAGAGCGCAATCAACTGGAGGGCGGTGGCCCAACCGGCAACGTCATCGCACAGACGGCTGCTTTCCGCGGCCTCAATCGGCGCGGCTAAGCGGCAGTCGAAGAACTGTTTGGTTTCCGCATGGGTAAACGACAGCTGCTGGCTGCCGATTTCCAGCAGTTGGTCACGTACGCGAAGGTTGGCAATGCCCAACTGCGGCAGATTGCGCGATAGCACCACCAGCGTCAGGTTCTCTGGCTGATGGCGCAGGAAAAAGCGCATCGCATCGTGGATGACGGGGTTCGTTATCAGGTGGTAGTCATCAATGACCAAATAGAGCGGACGCTGCCATTCGCTTAATTCAATAAACAGCTGAGAGAATAGGGAGCTCAGGCTAGCGTACTGGCGTTTTTGCACCATGTTTTCGCTGGCCACGCAATGTCCCCCGGTTGCCTGCTGGATGGCGGCAATCAGGTAGCTGGCAAAGCGCTCTTGCTGATTATCGCCTTCATCAAGAGAGTACCAGCCGAGGTCGCTCATCCCTGCTGCCCATTGTGAAATAAGCGTTGTCTTTCCATAGCCAGCCGGACTGGTAATCAGCGCCAGACGATAATTGTTCGCGCCTGAAAGTTTCGCCAACAGTCTGTCGCGCACCACGGTGTGATCGAGACGGACGGGTCGACTGAGTTTTGACGGAATCAACATAGCTAATCACTTCACTGTGAGGATTGGAAAACGAGATTTTTTTGCGCTTCGTAATTAATCCATACAAAGGTCGGTCAAATGACTATGTATTGCAAGTTATGTCCTGTTTTGATGTCTGTGAATTTGCTATATGTCACACTTCTTTCTATTTAATACCATCCTCGTAGAATGCTGCTCAGAGCGCGTAAACGCTGGATTACATAACTCCTTGTAGTTACGTATAAAATAATATTTGAGCAAGAACTCAAATAACCCGCGTCTAAAGATGTTTAAGTAAACGTAAATTTCCGTAGAAACAATGCGTATTAATTTGTTGCTTATTTTCGTGATGAAACCATTTCCTTATTTGCATATTTACTGCGAAACGCTATTTCATTTTATGACCTGACGCGAAGATATCTCTGGCGAAATCCTCGACACTGGCCTTCTGAACAAGGACGGTCCGGGCTGGATGAAAATCGAGCGAATTCGCCGCCAGCGGCTAACGTTATAGTGGCGGCGATCACACTTTTCGCTCATCCCTGCGACTCCTCCCTGTCTAATCCAGGACGGGATGAGGAAGTCCACCATTCAGCCAGGCACACTAACGCCAATGTCTATGTAAAAGGATTCGAATTCGCTATGTCACAGCCTACCTTCAATCACGATTCATTCCAGGCTGCCCTGACGCGTCAGTGGCAGCGATTTGGCTTGCAGGCCGCTACCGAAATGACGCCTCACCAATGGTGGCAGGCTGTGAGCGGCGCACTGGCTGAACAGCTCAGTGCACAGCCAGTAGCGAAACCGGCTAAAGATCAGCGCCACGTGAACTACATCTCGATGGAGTTCCTGATTGGCCGTCTGACCGGCAACAACCTGCTCAACCTCGGCTGGTACGAAGGGGTGAGCGATGCGCTGAAAGCCTACAAGGTCAACCTGACCGACCTGCTGGAAGAAGAGACTGACCCGGCGCTCGGTAACGGCGGTTTGGGCCGTCTGGCTGCCTGCTTCCTGGATTCCATGGCTACCGTGGGCCAGTCGGCGACCGGCTACGGCCTGAACTATCAGTACGGTTTGTTCCGCCAGTCCTTCGATGACGGTCATCAGATGGAAGCACCTGACGACTGGCAGCGCGGCAGCTACCCGTGGTTCCGCCACAACGCCGCGCTGGATGTGCAGGTGGGCATCGGCGGTAAAGTGGTGAAAGGGGAGTGGCAGCCAGCGTTTACCATTACCGGTGAAGCCTGGGATCTGCCGGTGCTGGGCTACCGTAACGGCGTTGCACAGCCGCTGCGTCTGTGGCAGGCCAAGCACGCACACCCGTTTAACCTGACTAAATTCAACGACGGCGATTTCCTGCGTGCAGAGCAGCAGGGTATCGACGCTGAAAAACTGACTAAAGTTCTCTACCCGAACGACAACCACACGGCGGGCAAAAAGCTGCGTCTGATGCAGCAGTACTTCCAGTGCGCCTGCTCCGTGGCCGACATTCTGCGCCGCCACCATTTGGCGGGCCGCAAGCTGCATGAGCTGGCCGACTTTGAAGTGATCCAGCTTAACGATACGCACCCGACTATCGCCATTCCTGAGCTGCTGCGAGTGCTGATTGATGAGCACCAAATGCGCTGGGACGACGCGTGGGCGATTACCAGCAAAACCTTCGCCTACACCAACCACACTCTGATGCCAGAAGCGCTGGAGTGCTGGGATGAGAAGCTGGTGAAAGCGCTGCTGCCGCGTCATATGCAGATTATCAAAGAGATTAACGACCGCTTTAAGAAGCTGGTTGATGCTACCTGGCCGGGCGACGAAGCCGTATGGGCGAAGCTTGCCGTGGTGCATAACAAACAGGTGCGCATGGCGAACATGTGCGTGGTGAGCGGTTTTGCGGTCAACGGCGTTGCGGCGCTGCACTCGGACCTGGTGGTGAAAGATCTGTTCCCGGAATACCACCAGCTGTGGCCGACCCGTTTCCATAACGTCACCAACGGCATTACCCCGCGTCGCTGGATCAAACAGTGCAACCCGGCGCTTGCCGCGCTGCTGGATAAATCGCTGAAGAAAGAGTGGGCTAACGATCTCGATCAGTTGATCAACCTGGAAAAATACGCGGACGACGCGAAATTCCGCAAGCAGTACCGCGACATCAAGTTGGCGAACAAAGAGCGCCTGGTGAAGTTTGTCAAAGCGCGCACCGGCATTGAGATCTCCAGCCACGCGATTTTTGATATCCAAATCAAACGTCTGCACGAGTACAAACGTCAGCACCTGAACCTGCTGCACATTCTGGCGCTGTACAAAGAAATCCGTGAAAACCCGGAAGCTGACCGCGTACCGCGCGTGTTCCTGTTCGGGGCGAAGGCGGCACCGGGCTACTACCTGGCGAAGAATATTATCTTTGCTATCAACAAAGTGGCTGAAGCCGTCAACAACGATCCAAAAGTGGGCGACAAGCTGAAAGTGGTCTTCCTGCCGGATTACTGCGTATCGGCAGCGGAGATGCTGATCCCGGCGGCGGATGTCTCTGAGCAGATCTCCACGGCAGGTAAAGAAGCCTCTGGTACCGGCAACATGAAGCTGGCGCTCAACGGTGCGCTGACCGTCGGTACGCTGGACGGTGCGAACGTCGAAATCGCCGAACAGGTTGGTTCTGAGAACATCTTTATCTTCGGCCATACCGTCGAACAGGTGAAAGAACTTAAAGCCAAAGGCTACGATCCGCTGAAATGGCGTAAAGCCGACAAGCTGCTGGATGCGGTGCTCAAAGAGCTGGAAAGCGGCAAATACAGCAACGGCGACAAGCACGCCTTCGACCAGATGCTGCACAGCATGGGTAAACAGGGCGGCGATCCGTACCTGGTGATGGCTGACTTCGCCGCTTATGTCGAGGCGCAAAAGCAGGTCGATGTGCTTTATCGCGACCAGGAAGCGTGGACCCGTGCGGCGATCCTGAACACCGCTCGCTGCGGCATGTTCAGCTCCGACCGTTCTATCCGCGATTATCAGAAACGTATCTGGCAGGCAAAACGCTAAGGACAGGCCATGGAGAGCAAACGCCTCGATAATGCCGCGCTGGCGGCGGGTATCAGCCCAAACTACATCAATGCCCACGGCAAGCCGCAGTCTATTGGCGCCGACACCAAACGGCGTTTGCTTGACGCGATGCATCATACCGCCGCCACGGATGTGGCGGCCACGCCGGTGCCAAACGTCATGATCTGGACGTTTGGCAAGAAGATGACGCTGGCGGTGGAGGGGAAGGGCGAATTTAGCTGGATCCTCACCACGGAAGAGGGCAAGCAGTATCACGGCCAGGCAACGGGCGGTAAAACGCTCAGTCTGCCGACCCGGCTGCCGGAAGGGTATCACTCGTTAACCCTGACCCAGGGCGAAGAGCGCTGGCACTGCCGGGCGATTATCGCGCCTGAGCGCTGCTATGAGCCACAGCCGCTGAAAGAGGCGAAAAAGCTGTGGGGCGCCTGCGTGCAGCTCTACACCCTGCGTTCGGAGAAGAACTGGGGCATCGGTGACTTCGGTGACCTGAAGGCGATGCTGCCGGAAGTGGCGAAGCGCGGCGGTTCGTTTATCGGCCTCAACCCGATTCATGCGCTCTACCCGGCGAACCCGGAGAGTGCCAGCCCGTACAGCCCGTCCTCACGTCGCTGGATGAACGTTATCTATATCGACGTAAACGCGGTGGAAGACTTTGCGCTGAGCGACGAGGCGCAGGCGTGGTGGAAGCTGCCAGCAACCCAGAAGAAGCTGCAAGCCGCCCGCGACGTGGATCAGGTGGACTACACCGCGGTGACTGAGCTGAAAATGGCGGCGCTGCGCATGGCATGGAAACGCTTTGCCAAACGCAACGATGAGCAGATGGCGACCTTCCGCTACTTTGTCGATAAAGAAGGGGAGAGCCTCTACTGGCAGGCGGTATATGACGCGCTGCATGCTCATCAGGTGAAAGAAGACAAACTGCGCTGGGGCTGGCCGGCCTGGCCGAAGGCGTATCAGACTATCGAAAGCCCGGAAGTGCAGGCATTCTGTAAAAAGCACGCCGACGACGTGGATTTCTACCTGTGGCTGCAATGGCTGGCGTATACCCAGTTTGCAGACTGCTGGGAAACCAGCCAGCGCGATGCGATGCCGATTGGCCTCTACCGCGACCTGGCGGTAGGCGTGGCCGAAGGCGGCGCGGAAACCTGGTGCGACCGCGAGCTGTACTGCCTGAAAGCTTCCGTAGGCGCACCGCCGGATATTCTCGGCCCGCTGGGACAGAACTGGGGCCTGCCGCCGATGGATCCGCATATCATCGCCGCGCGTGCCTATGAGCCGTTTATTGAACTGCTGCGCGCTAATATGAAAAACTGCGGCGCGCTGCGTATCGACCACGTGATGTCGGTCCTGCGTCTGTGGTGGATCCCTTATGGCGAAACTGCTGACCACGGCGCTTACGTGCAGTATCCGGTGGACGCGCTGCTGTCGATTCTGGCGCTGGAGAGTAAACGCCATCGCTGTATGGTGATTGGCGAAGACCTCGGTACCGTCCCGGTGGAGATTGTCGGTAAGCTGCGTAAGAGCGGGGTTTACTCGTACAAGGTGCTCTACTTCGAAAATGACAGCGAGAAGAACTTCCGCGCGCCGAAGGCCTATCCGGAGCAGTCGATGGCCGTGGCGACCACCCACGACCTACCTACGCTGCGCGGCTATTGGGAAAGCGGGGACCTGACGCTCGGCAATCAACTTGGGCTTTACCCTGATGCTGACGTACTGCGTGGGCTGTATCAGGACCGCGAGCTGGCGAAGCAGGGGCTGCTGGATGCGCTGCACAAGTACGGTGCGCTACCAAAACGCGCGGGGCATAAGGCGTCGCTGATGTCGATGACCGCCACGCTGAGCCGCGGTATGCAACGCTATATTGCTGACAGCAACAGTGCCCTGTTGGGGCTCCAGCCGGAAGACTGGCTGCAGATGTCCAGTCCGGTCAATATCCCTGGCACCAGCTCTGAGTACCCGAACTGGCGGCGCAAGCTCTCCACGTCGCTGGAAGCAATGTTTGCCGACGACGGTGTGAACAAGCTGATTAAAGATTTGGACAAGCGCCGAAAAGCAGCGAGTAAGAAGAAGTAAAAATAAAAACGCCGGGGATATCCCCGGCGTTTTTGTCTCTGTTGGTTCTGTACTGCCCCGGAGTCGGTGCGATTACCGCCACGATTCGTAGCCCGGCCGAGCGAAGCGACGCCGGGGATACCGTGTTACACCACCATTCCCAGCAGCAAACAACCCACCAGACCGCAAACCGAGATAATGGTTTCCAGCATCGACCAGGACTTGATGGTCTCGCCGATAGTCAGGTTGAAGTACTCCTTGAACAGCCAGAAGCCTGGATCGTTCACGTGGGAGAAGATAACGGAGCCGGAACCGACCGCGATAACCATCAGTTCAGGGCTAACGCCGGTGGTGGCAATCAGCGGCGCCGCGATACCGCCAGCGGTGATGGCCGCAACGGTAGCGGAACCCAGCGCGATACGCAGTACGGCAGCGATAGACCAGGCCATAAACAGCGGAGACACGTTGGACTCGTGCATGATAGACGCGATGTACTTATCCACGCCGGAGTCGACCAGTACCTGCTTGAAGGCACCGCCGCCGCCGATGATCAGCAGCATCATGGCAATAATTTTAATGGAGGAGATCAGCGTATCGTTGATGTCATCCATCGAACGGCCACGGTTCAGGCCGAAGGTGAAGATAGCAATCAGCACCGCAATCAGGGTCGCCATTACCGGGTCGCCGAAGAACTCAGCGGCAGGCAGCAGGGCGTGGCCTTTTGGCAGCACCATTTCCGCGATAGCGCGCAGCGCCATCAGGATGACCGGCACCAGAGAGGTCCAGACGCTCACGCCGAAGGACGGCATCTCTGCATCGGTGAAGGTTTTCGGGTTGTGCAGACCTTCCGGGATTGGCTTGTCGATACTTTTCAGGCAGCGCGCATAAACCGGGCCCGCCAGAATAACGGTCGGGATAGCCAGCAGCGTCCCGTACAGCAGGGTTTTACCCATGTCCGCGTGGAAGATAGTGGCGATAGCGGTTGGGCCCGGGTGAGGTGGCAGGAAGCCGTGGGTCACGGAGAGCGCCGCCGCCATTGGCACGCCGACGTACAGCAATGGAATACGTGCGTTTGCCGCGATGGTGAACACCAGTGGCAGCAGCAGAACGAAGCCCACTTCATAGAACAGCGCGAAGCCGACGGTGAAGCCGGTCAGTACGACGGCCCACTGAATGTGCTTACGACCAAATTTGTCGATGAGGGTTGTGGCAATACGCTGCGCACCGCCGCAGTCCGCCAGCATCTTACCGAGCATGGCGCCGAAGCCCATAATCAGCGCCAGGCTGCCGAGGGTGCCGCCAACGCCGTTTTTAATGGAGACGATAACTTTGTCCAGGGGCATGCCCTGCATTAATCCGACGGCGAGTGCCACCAGAACCAGAGCGATAAACCCGTTCATTTTGAAACGGATCATCAGCAGTAATAAGAGGATAACCCCGATAGCTACGATGATTAATGGCATAATTTATCCAGCCTTTAATTTGTTATGGGTAACGTCACTGTTGCTGCGACAACGTCCAATTGTCCCTACAGAGGGAATAGGTACTGACTTCTTCACACCACCGTATGTTTATGACTCAGACAAAGGATAGCTGGCTATTTATTTAACGCGGTGGTGCGTGTTGCGATGATACGGGTAACATGTAGAGGTTGAGAATAACCCCAAGCATGGAAATGTGAAATCTGCGACGGTAGTCAAATTATTGGTAGGGTTATTGCAGAGTTTGGAGCGGGAATTTGCGAGGCATGTTGTGCGGTAACATGTGTAGAACGGAGAATTTCCCGGGGTCGGCGTAAACGCCTCGCCCGGGCTACCAGTGAGAGTCGCACTTGTTTGTAGCCCGGCCAGGCGAAGCGCCACCGGGACAAGCACGGCGCTAACTTAGTAGTAAGAGTGCTCGCCGCGCTGGTGTTCGGTCAGATCGCGAACGCCTTTAAGGTCAGGGAATTCAGCCAGCAGCTGCTTTTCGATCCCATCTTTCAGCGTGACGTCAATCATCGAGCAACCGTTACAGCCGCCGCCAAACTGCAGGATGGCGTAGCCGTCGTCGGTGATTTCCATCAGCGATACGCGGCCACCGTGGCCGGCCAGCTGTGGGTTAACCTGCGACTGCAGCATGTATTCAACGCGCTCCATCAGCGGGGCATCGTCGGACACTTTACGCATTTTCGCGTTTGGCGCTTTCAGGGTCAGCTGAGAACCCAGCTGATCGGTAACGAAATCGATTTCCGCATCTTCCAGATACGGAGCGCTCAGCTCGTCAACATAAGCGGTGAGCTGTTCAAATTTCAGGGCAGTATCACTTGCTTCCACCGCATCCGGCGGGCAATAAGAAACGCCGCATTCTGCGTTAGGCGTACCAGGGTTAATCACAAATACACGGATTTGTGTCCCTTCTTCCTGATTTTGCAGAAGTTTGGCAAAGTGCGCTTGCGCAGTATCGGAAATACGGATCATAGCTTTGACCTAATAGTTGACTACTTTAGTTGGTTATAATACGCCCATCGCTGGGGGTCTACAAGGTGCGACACAGACACCATACCTGAACGCTCGCCGCGCCATTTCGCAAAAGAAGCCGGGAAATCTCAGCAACGGTGCTGCCCGTGGTGACCACATCATCCACAATAACCATATGGCGACCCTGCACCGGTAATTCAAGCTGGAACGCATTTTTCAGGTTCTGTTTGCGCAGCCTGGCGCTGAGCTGATGCTGGGTGGCGGTGGGGCGTATGCGGACGATCGCCCGTGGGGTAAATTCGCAGGGCAGCCATTTCGCCAGCGCCCGGCACAACAGCTCGCTCTGGTTATACCCGCGCCGCCAGTGACGGCGCTGCCACAAGGGGACGCTGATAAGCTGCTGCGGCATGGGCCACGTACCGCCACGCCGCACGGCTAACAGCAGCAGACGCGCCAGCGCGGGGGCTAGCTCTGCCTGGCCGCTGAACTTGAAGTGGTGAATCAACGTACTGAGCGGTGGTTGATAGTCGTTTACGGTCACCAGACGCTGCCAGGGCGGCGGTTTTTGTAGGCAGCGCCCGCACGGTGCATGGGTGCTCCCCGAAGGTAAACCGCATTGCGGGCAGCGACAAATCTCGCTTTCTACCGCGTGGGTGCAGCGCGAGCAGATGCCCCACGCGGGTAGCGCTAGCGGCATTTTGCATAGCCAGCACGAGCCGTGGACTGTTAGCATAATCCCTCCTTGAACCAATAAAACGAGAACAATAGCTGATGAACGACATCTGGTGGCAAACCACGGGCGAAGGAGATTGTCATCTTGTGCTGCTGCACGGATGGGGGCTGAATGCTCAGGTCTGGGATTGCATTACGCCGGAATTAGGCGCGCATTTTACGCTGCATCTGGTCGACCTGCCGGGCTATGGCCGCAGCGGTGGGTTTGGTGCGCTTTCGCTGGAAGAGATGGCCGAACATGTGCTGGAAAAAGCGCCGGTAAAGGCTATCTGGCTTGGCTGGAGTCTTGGGGGCCTGGTGGCAAGCGAAGTGGCATTACGCCATCCGGAACGCGTCGAGGCGTTGGTCACCGTCGCATCGTCCCCTTGCTTTAGCGCGCATGACGCGTGGCCCGGCATTAAGCCTGAGGTGCTCAGTGGGTTCCAGCAGCAGCTTAGCGAAGATTTCCAGCGCACCGTTGAGCGTTTCCTGGCGCTGCAAACGCTGGGTACCGAAAGCGCCCGTCAGGATGCGCGCGCGCTGAAACAGACGGTGCTGTCCCTGCCAATGCCCTCTTCTGAGGTGCTGAACGGCGGCCTGGAGATCCTCAAAACCGCTGACCTGCGCCAGCCACTCACCGCGCTGACGGTGCCGTTCATGCGCCTTTACGGTCGGCTTGATGGGTTAGTCCCGCGCAAGATTGTGCCGCTGCTGGATGCCCAGTGGCCGCAGAGTGAATCGCTGGTGTTTGATAAGGCGGCCCATGCGCCGTTTATTTCGCATCCACAGGCATTTTGCGAGTCGTTGATTGCGTTAAAAAAGCAGCTTTAAAATAATTTTTTACCTGACGTGGTAAATGGCAAATTTGTAGCAATACTTAACTTGTTGCGGTGGCTGACTATTTCAGTAAGCCACCGTCACCTACAAAAATAACTGAATGGAGTGTAGGCCTATGAAACTTGTTACAGGTATTGTTGCATCTCTGGTTATCGGTTCTCTGTCATTTGGCGCATTTGCCGCCAAGGAAATTACTAAAGAAGACGTTGCGAAGATGAAGCTGACTAAAATTGGCAACATCACCACGTCAAAAACGACGTCACCGATGGACGCGAAGCACGATCTGTCGAAAAAAGCGGATGAGCTGGGCGGCAAGTACTACGTGATTATCGCGGGTCAGAAAAACGAGAAAAACGTTCACGGTAACGCGGACGTCTATAAGTAAGTAGGGTCGAACATGTTATTCCCGGCGTTGCGTTAACGCCGGGAATACGTTTTAGCGTAGCGCCCACCACTGACGTAAGCAGGCTTTTCCTTCCGGGCAGCTTTTGCAGCTGCCGGTCAGACACCCATCTGGTTCTTCGTCAATCTTCATGACTTTCCCCATGGCTTCCAGGCGGCTCAGCATGGCATCGATCATCGCCTGCGGCGTGTGCAGTTGGGCGCTGAGCTGTGAGGCTTCCATGCGTCCCTGCAGTGCCAGCATATCGCGTACTTCAATCAATGATGCCATGATGACTCCTAGTGACAATCGCCCGCTGGGCTAGGGCAGCATGAGGTTGGTGTCTTACGCGTCGCCAGCAGGGAGACGTCCACCCGGCTACGGGCACGGCGCAGCAGGCCAATCACCACCACGTTGAACAGAATCACCGCCAGGATGCACACCAGGCTGTAGCGTGGGTGCTGGCTGAAGCTCACCGTCTGGTAGTACAGCGTCGAGAGTGAGTAGGCGATGTTCAGACCCCAGAGAATAGAGAAGGACATCCAGCCGCGGCTCGACTCACGGGCAATCGCCCCCATCACCGAAATGCATGGAATGTAGAGCAGAACGAAAATCAGGTAGCTGTAGGCTGCTGCCGCGCTGCCGAACTTGCTGCTCATCACGCCCATCGCCCCGGTTTCCATCTCGCCGTCGCCCTTGCTGGCTTCGATTGGGTTGGCCAGTACGCTCAGGCTAAAGGTGTCTTTCAGCCCCTGCCAGGTTTCATCAGCCGCTGCCAGCAGTTCTTCACCGAGGTTGAACTCCTGTGGGTTGAACTCTTCATTCTGAATGTTTTCGGCGGTGTAGAGGGTGTTCAGCGTACCGACCACCACTTCTTTTGCCATCGCGCCAGTAAACAGACCCACGGTGGCCTGCCAGTTATCGTCATGGACGCCAATCGGTTTAAACACCGGCGTAATGGCGCGGCTGACGGAGGCCAGCGCGGAGTCGTTGATGTTATCGACGATTTTGCCGCTGAACGAGAAGCTGTTCAGCGCGCTCAGGAAGATACTGACGATAACGATAACTTTACCCGCGCGCAGCACGAAGCCTTTCAGGCGCTGCCAGGTCTGGATAATCAGGCTCTTAATATGCGGTACGTGGTACACCGGCAGTTCCATCACGAACGGCGATGCTTCACCGCGCATAATGGTGTATTTGAGCATCAGGCCGGTCAGGATGGCGATTACGATCCCCAGCACGTACAGGGAGAAGACCACCAGCGCGCCGCCCTGGCCGAAGAAGGCGGCGGCGAAGACGGCGAAGATAGCCAGACGTGCGCCACAGGACATAAACGGCGCCATCATGATGGTCATCAGACGCTCGCGCGGTGCATCCAGGGTACGTGCGCCCATGACCGACGGCACGTTACAACCGAAGCCGACGATCAGCGGTACAAAGGATTTACCCGGCAGACCCAGAGACTGCATCAGGCGGTCCATCACGAATGCCGCACGCGCCATGTACCCGGAGTCCTCAAGGAAGGAGAGGAACAGGTACATCATGCCGATTTGCGGTACGAGCGGCAGCACGGTGTTAATACCACCGCCGATGCCCTGCGCCAGGAAGACCGTCAGCCAGTCCGGGAAGTGCAACTGGTAGCCAATCCACTGAATGCCGTGGATAAAGATAGCGACGGAGCCGCCGTCAAAGATCGGCTGCAGTGCGCCACCGATATTGATCGCCAGTAAGAACATCAGGTACATGACGAACAGGAAAATCGGTAAGCCCAGCACGCGGTTGAGGACAATTTTGTCCAGCGCGGCGGTGAAGCGGCTTGGCTCGGCGGTCAGGGTGTTACTGACGGCGTCGCAAATGGCGGCAATGCTCTGATAGCGGGCGTCGGCGATATGCAGCGCCGGGTCGTCCATCTCTTCGCTCAGATGGGCCAGGGAGACGTCTAGCTTGTGTGCGGCGTCGCCAGCGTAGGCGCGGCTATAGATATCGCCTTCCAGCATCTGCATGCCCAGCCAGTGGCGCTGACGTTCAGGAATCTCCTGCGCCATCTCTTTCGCCAGGTTATCGGCTTCGCGCAGCAGCGGCTGCGGGTAGTGAACCAGTTCAATCGGCTGGTTGCCCTGATGGCGGTCAATCGCCATTTTCAGTGCTTCAATTCCGCGAGCACGGGTGGAAACCAGCGGCACAACCGGGCAACCGAGACGCGCCGAGAGTGCATCCACGTCGATGCGGATTTGCTGTTTCTCGGCAATATCGAGCATGTTCAGCGCGACGACGCACGGAATACCCAGTTCAAGCAGCTGCAGCGTCAGGTAGAGGTTACGTTCGAGGTTGGAGGCGTCGACCACGTTAATCAGCAGGTCGGCATCACCGCTCAGAATATAGTGGCAGGCAATCTGCTCATCCAGCGAGGTTTGTGAGGAGATGGTGGTCAGCGAGTAGGTACCCGGCAGGTCGACGAGGGTGACCTGATGGTCGGTGGTGGCGAACGCGCCTTCTTTGCGCTCTACCGTTACCCCGGCCCAGTTGCCTACGCGCTGGCGCGCGCCGGTGAGCTGGTTGAATAAGGTTGTTTTGCCGGAATTAGGATTACCAATTAAACCGATGGTTAATTTTTTCATATTTCAGACTCTTAGTACCGGGCTGGGGTTATTGCGCGACGGCTTCTAATTCAATAAGCGCGAGATCTTTCTTACGCAATACCAGGCTAACGCGACGGGTTTCAATATGAATAGGGTCGCCGAGTGGCGCTACGCGAACCACATTAAAGGACGATCCCGGCAGCATGCCCAGGGACAGCAGTTTCTGACGATAAGCTGGGCTAATTTCGCGGGAGAAACCGACAATCTTCCACGCAGTATCAGGTGTAAATTGCATATAACCTACTTGTGTATCGCTAGCTGAACGAGGGGAGCACCGCGCGCTGCCTGGCGGCAACCGGGGCGTCGTCAACGAATAAAGAAATAAAGCCTACTGAAAATGATGATAATGAGAATGGTTTTTATCATCAATACATATTATGCGATCGGCAGGAATTTCGAGCGGAATTTGCACTTTTTTTGATATGACGCAAGCAACTCATTGTAGCCGTAAATGAATTAAATATTATTTTCTTCACTTAATGTTTAATTAAAGTTTCATTGGTTAATAAAATAAAACATGATGACGCTTATTATTAAAAGCTGATAGGAAGATAATAATGGCTGAGGTCTGTCAAATAAGCGGTAGCCCTGGCGAGGCGCTTTAACGCCGACGCCGGGGTGGCTCTGGAGCCTTCCCGGCGTCGCTGTGCTCGGCCGGGCTACTGGTTGCAATTAGCGTTTTTTACCCATGGCGGCTGCCAGCGCGTCCATCATGGCGCTGTTGCCTGCTGGTTGTGCTTCACGCCCGCGCGGTTTTGCCGCTTTCGCGGCCGGGCGGTTGTTGCCCTGGCTGCGATCGTTACCGCCACTGCCGCGACGGGCATTGGTTTCACCCGGTTGCTCGTCAAGACGCATGGTCAGCGCGATGCGCTTACGCTGCAGATCCACTTCCAGCACCTTCACTTTGACGATATCGCCCGCTTTCACCACGGTATGCGGGTCTTCGACGAACTTATCCGCCAGCGAAGAGATGTGAACCAGGCCGTCCTGATGCACGCCAATATCAACAAATGCACCAAAGTTGGTGACGTTGGTGACAGCGCCTTCGAGGATCATCCCCGGCAGCAGGTCGTTCATGGTTTCTACACCGTCGGCGAACTTCGCGGTTTTAAACTCAGGACGCGGGTCGCGGCCTGGTTTTTCCAGCTCTTTGATGATGTCGGTAACGGTGGGCACACCAAAACGATCGTCGGTGAACTCAGAGGCTTTCAGGTTTCTGAGCTCGTTACTGTTGCCCATTAAATCCTTCAGCGCCTGCTGGGTGGCGGCCAGAATGCGTTCGACAACCGGATACGCTTCCGGGTGAACGGTTGAGGCATCCAGCGGGTTATCGCCGTGGTTAATTCGCAGGAAGCCCGCGCACTGCTCAAACGCTTTCGGCCCCAGACGGCTCACCTTCAGCAATTGCTGGCGGTTCTGGAATTGACCGTTCTCATCGCGCCAGGCGACGATGTTCTGCGCCATCATGCGCGTCAGGCCCGCCACGCGGGTCAGCAGCGGCACGGAGGCGGTGTTCAGGTCTACGCCGACGGCGTTCACGCAGTCTTCCACTACCGCATCCAGCTTGCGTGCCAGCTGAGTCTGACTGACGTCGTGCTGATACTGGCCAACGCCGATGGATTTCGGGTCGATTTTCACCAGCTCTGCCAGCGGATCCTGTAGGCGACGGGCGATAGAGACCGCACCGCGCAGGGAAACGTCGAGGTCCGGGAACTCCAGCGCTGCCAGTTCGGAGGCGGAGTAGACGGATGCACCCGCTTCGCTAACGATCACCTTCTGCGCGGTGACTTTCGGGAACTGCTGCTGTACATCGAGGAAGAAGCGTTCAGTTTCACGAGACGCTGTTCCGTTACCGATAGCTACCAGTTCGACGTTGTGTTTTTCACATAACGCCGCGACGGCAACCGCCGCTTTCGCCGCCTGACCGGTATGTGGGTAAATGGTGTCGGTGGCGACCAGCTTGCCGGTACCGTCAACCACTGCCACTTTTACGCCGGTACGCAGGCCCGGGTCGAGGCCCATGGTGGCGCGCAGGCCAGCCGGTGCCGCCATCAGTAGGTCGTGCAGGTTACGGGCAAAGACGTTGATGGCTTCATCTTCCGCGCGTTCGCGCACGGTGCCCATCAGCTCGGTTTCAAGGTGCATCAGCACTTTGATGCGCCAGGTCCAGCTGACCACGCCTTTACGCCAGCTGTCCGCTGGGGCGTTGTTCAGGCGCAGACCAAGGTGGTCGATAATAATTTGTTCGCAGTAGCTCTCTTTCGGCGGCTCGTCGAACTGTGGATCGGCGTTGAGGGAGAGCTGCAGCACGCCTTCGTTGCGCCCGCGGAACATCGCCAGCGCGCGGTGGGAAGGGGTGGTTGAAATCGGTTCGTGATGGTCGAAGTAGTCGCGGAATTTCGCGCCTTCTTCTTCTTTACCGCTGACTACTTTGGCGACCAGGTGGGCGTTCTTCCACAGATAGTCACGCACTTTCGCCAGCAGGCCGGCGTCTTCTGCGAAGCGCTCCATCAGGATGTAGCGCGCACCGTCGAGGGCCGCTTTGGTATCCGCCACGCCTTTATCGGCATCAATAAATTTAGCCGCTTCGGTTTCCGGGTCGTGGGACGGCTCGCTCCACAGCAGGTCGGCCAGCGGCTCAAGGCCTGCTTCAATGGCAATCTGCCCGCGGGTGCGGCGCTTCTGTTTGTACGGTAAGTAGAGGTCTTCCAGCTCGGTTTTGTTGAGCGTGCCGTTGATAGCTTTTTCCAGCGATTCGGTCAGCTTACCCTGTTCACCGATGGATTTCAGAATGACCTGACGACGGTCTTCCAGCTCACGCAAATACCCGAGGCGGGTTTCCAGATTACGCAGCTGCGTATCATCCAGTCCGCCGGTGATTTCCTTACGATAACGTGCAATAAACGGCACGGTGTTCCCTTCATCAAGCAGGCGAACGGCGGCTTCCACCTGTTCGGCTCTGGCCTGAAGTTCACCCGCAATAATGCGGCAGAGCGAATCATTCATCATGGCTTGGTTTCACTGTTAGGTCATAAAATCAGGGGACAGTTATACGGATTGACTGGCAAAAATGCCAGTCATCAGCGGGGGCTTCGGATTGTTCCGGCCTTATTTTACGTATTCGATCTCGTTCACGTACCAGCTGGCTTCGCCGGCCGGGGTGTTGACCACCGCCAGATCGCCGACCTCTTTCTTCAGCAGCGCGCGGGCCATCGGCGAGTCGATGGAGATATAGTCCTTGCGACCAAAAATCTCATCGTAGCCGACAATACGAAAACGCTTGGTTTCGCCGTCGTCGTTTTCTATCTCAACCCAGGCGCCGAAAAAGACTTTGCCTTCCTGCTGCGGGGAGTAATCGACAATACGCAGATTCTCAAGACACTTGGTCAAATAACGAACGCGGCGGTCAATCTCCCTTAAGCGTTTTTTATTATACTGGTAGTCAGCGTTTTCACTGCGATCGCCAAGGCTTGCGGCCCAGGTCACCTTCTTTGTGACCTCCGGGCGCTCTTCGCGCCAGAGATAATCCATCTCTTTTTTGAGCTTTTCGTACCCTTCACGGGTGATCAACTGTGTTTTCATGTTCCGTGCTTACCTGGCTACCGAGGAAAGAATACGCACAATACGTATTACGTGAGTATGCCGACAGAATAAATAATGTGTATTAAGATTCATTGTATACTTAACTCGCTGTTAAATATGCTTTGTAACAATTTAGCCTGGAATTTATACCAGATTTAGCTGGTCGCAAGCGCAGGCTTTTTTGAGAATACATGCTGAATAATTGTTGCGAACCTTTGGGAGTAAAAACAATGCAAGAGAATTATAAGATTCTTGTTGTGGATGACGATATGCGCCTGCGTGCGCTGCTGGAACGTTATCTGACCGAGCAGGGTTTCCAGGTTCGAAGCGTAGCTAACGCCGAACAGATGGACAGATTGCTGACCCGTGAATCATTCCATCTGATGGTTCTGGATTTAATGCTGCCAGGCGAAGACGGTCTGTCGATTTGCCGTCGTCTGCGTAGCCAGAGCAACCCGATGCCGATCATCATGGTGACGGCGAAAGGGGAAGAAGTTGACCGTATCGTGGGCCTGGAAATTGGTGCCGACGACTACATTCCGAAACCGTTCAACCCGCGTGAACTGCTGGCCCGTATCCGTGCGGTGCTGCGCCGTCAGGCGAACGAACTGCCGGGCGCGCCTTCTCAGGAAGAAGCGGTTATCGCTTTCGGTAAGTTCAAGCTGAACCTCGGTACACGTGAAATGTTCCGCGAAGACGAGCCTATGCCGCTCACCAGCGGTGAGTTCGCGGTGCTGAAAGCGCTGGTCAGCCATCCGCGTGAGCCGTTGTCTCGCGACAAGCTGATGAACCTGGCGCGTGGTCGTGAATACTCGGCTATGGAGCGCTCTATCGACGTGCAGATTTCTCGTCTGCGCCGCATGGTGGAAGAGGATCCGGCTCACCCACGCTATATTCAGACCGTTTGGGGTCTGGGCTACGTGTTCGTTCCGGACGGTTCTAAAGCATGAGGCGACTGCGCTTCTCGCCTCGAAGTTCGTTTGCCCGCACGTTGCTGCTGATTGTCACCCTGCTGTTCGTCAGCCTGGTGACAACCTATCTTGTGGTGCTGAACTTCGCGATTTTGCCAAGCCTGCAGCAGTTTAATAAGGTCTTAGCCTACGAAGTCCGTATGCTGATGACCGATAAACTGCAGCTGGAAGACGGCACGCAACTTGTCGTGCCGCCGGCATTTCGCCGCGAGATCTATCGTGAACTGGGTATCTCACTCTATTCCGATGAAGCCGCTGAAGAGGCCGGTTTACGCTGGGCTCAACACTACGAGTTCTTAAGTCAGCAGATGGCCCAGCAGTTGGGCGGGCCGACTGAAGTTCGCGTTGAAGTCAATAAAAGCTCCCCGGTGGTCTGGTTGAAGACCTGGCTGTCGCCCAATATTTGGGTGCGTGTGCCGTTAACCGAGATCCATCAGGGAGACTTCTCCCCACTCTTCCGCTATACCCTGGCGATTATGCTGCTGGCGATAGGCGGCGCATGGCTGTTTATCCGCATCCAGAACCGACCCCTGGTCGACCTGGAGCACGCTGCGCTGCAGGTCGGTAAGGGCATCATTCCTCCGCCGCTGCGTGAATACGGTGCGTCAGAGGTGCGTTCGGTGACTCGAGCCTTTAATCATATGGCCGCGGGCGTGAAGCAGCTTTCCGACGACCGTACGCTGTTGATGGCTGGTGTCAGCCATGACCTGCGCACGCCGCTAACGCGTATTCGTCTGGCGACGGAGATGATGGGCGAAGAGGATGGTTATCTTGCTGAATCTATCAATAAAGATATTGAAGAGTGCAATGCCATCATCGAGCAGTTTATTGACTATCTGCGTACTGGCCAGGAGATGCCGCTGGAGTCTATCGATCTCAATGCCGTGCTCGGTGAAGTGATCGCAGCAGAAAGCGGCTATGAGCGGGAAATTGATACCGCACTGTTCGACGACGAGATCCCGGTAAGGGTGCATCCGCTGTCTATCAAGCGTGCACTGGCCAATATGGTGGTGAACGCCGCGCGTTACGGCAACGGCTGGATTAAAGTCAGCAGCGGTCGTGAAGCGCATCGCGCCTGGTTCCAGGTGGAAGACGATGGTCCAGGAATTAAACCCGAGCAGCGTAAGCACCTGTTCCAGCCGTTTGTGCGTGGCGATAGCGCCCGTACCATCAGCGGAACGGGCCTGGGGCTGGCTATCGTGCAGCGTATTATCGATAACCACAACGGGATGCTGGAGCTGGATACCAGTGAACGTGGTGGGTTGCTGATACGCGCCTGGCTGCCGGTGCCGGGAAGCCGTCCGCAAACGCCGACGAAAGAGAGCTAAAAAAACCGCTGGGGGAAACCCCGGCGGTTTTTGTTTGTGTAGTGCAGTGTACTGTCCCGGCGGCGCTTCGCTTGGCCGGGCTACTTGTACGGGGCGTGCTAAATGGCTATCAACTGCTTAATGATAAATGGGTTGGCCTGAATCAGCAGCAGGAGTTTTCTTGGTGCCCCCGTTGGCTGTCGACGTTTTGTCTCCCAACTTTTTACCAGGTCGTGGCTCACGCCGACGGCGATGGCAAAATCTTGCTGGCGGAGCCCGGTGGCTTCGCGAATGGCTTTTACATCGATCTCGCTGAAGGTATGGACGCGCTCAGGTTTTGGCGTCTCATCGCCTTTTTCAATGCGTACCATCTCTTCTGCACTGGCCAGCAGATCGGCAAATAATTCATCTTTCATGGTTGCCTCATTGCATTGGATAACTGCTTCTGTAGGACCTGGCGTCGTTTACTGAATCCCTGTAGCTCGATGAAGGTGAACATTACGCTTCCTGCGTAGATGATATTTTCATCAATTATAGGTGTACTTGGTACACTTAAAAAGCGTTTAGATAAAAAAAAGCCCTTATCCCGAAGGGTAAGGGCTCGATCAGGTATTTACTCGTTACAGCTTCGGCCCTGCGCTCACCAGTGCGGCGCCTGCCGGGGTATCGGTGTATTTCTCGAAGTTCTCAATGAACAGCTTCGCCAGCGCTTGCGCTTTTTCCTGCCACTGCTCCGGTGAACCGTAGGTGCTGCGCGGGTCGAGGATGTGGGTGTCTACGCCCGGCAGTTCGGTTGGGATCTGCAGGTCGAACATAGGCAGGGTGAAGGTTTCTGCGTTGTCCAGCGAGCCGTCGAGGATGGCATCGATAATCGCGCGCGTATTCTGGATAGAGATACGTTTGCCGGTGCCGTTCCAGCCGGTGTTGACCAGGTAAGCCTGTGCGCCAGCGGCCTGCATGCGTTTTACCAGCACTTCTGCGTACTGCGTTGGGTGCAGCGACAGGAAGGCTGCGCCGAAGCAGGCTGAGAAGGTTGGGGTTGGTTCGGTGACGCCGCGCTCGGTGCCCGCCAGCTTCGCGGTGAAGCCAGAGAGGAAGTGGTACTGCGTCTGATCGGCGGTGAGGCGTGATACCGGTGGCAGAACCCCGAAGGCATCGGCGGTCAGGAAGATAACCTTGGTCGCATGGCCCGCTTTTGACACCGGCTTCACGATATTGTCGATGTGGTAAATCGGGTAGGAGACGCGGGTGTTCTCGGTCTTGGAGCCATCGTCGAAGTCGATAGTACCATCGGCCAGTACGACCACGTTTTCCAGCAGCGCATCGCGGCGAATCGCGTGATAGATATCAGGCTCGGCAGCTTCGGAGAGCTTGATGGTCTTCGCGTAGCAGCCGCCTTCAAAGTTAAACACGCCGTCGTCGTCCCAACCGTGTTCGTCATCGCCAATCAGACGACGTTTTGGGTCGGTGGAGAGGGTGGTTTTACCGGTGCCGGACAGGCCGAAGAAGACCGCCACGTCACCTTTTTCGCCGACGTTAGCCGAGCAGTGCATGGACGCGATGCCCTGCAGCGGCAGCAGGTAGTTCATGATAGAGAACATCCCTTTTTTCATTTCGCCGCCGTACCAGGTCCCGCCGATCAGTTGGATGCGCTCTGTCAGGTTAAACGCGACAAAGTTTTCCGAGTTGAGACCCTGCTCTTTCCACTGTGGGTTAGTGCATTTTGCGCCGTTCATCACGATAAAGTCTGGCTTGAAGGTCTTCAGTTCTTCATCGGTAGGACGGATAAACATGTTCTTCACGAAGTGCGCCTGCCAGGCGACTTCAGTAATAAAGCGGACGGACAGGCGGGTGTCTTCATTCGCGCCACAGTAGGCATCGATGATGAACAGGCGCTTGCCGGACAGCTGCTGGGAGACCAGGCCTTTAAGATGTTGCCAGATTTCAGGCGACAGCGGTTTGTTGTCATTTTTGCCGTTACCCTTATCAGACCACCATACCGTGTCGCGCGTGGTGTCGTCGCGAACGATATATTTGTCCTTTGGAGAACGGCCGGTAAAGATACCGGTATCGACAGAAATTGCGCCCAGGTTCGTTAAGATACCGCGCTCATAACCTTCCAGGTTAGGATCGAGTTCTTCTTGATACAATGTATCGTAATCGGGGTTGTAGACGATATCCTGTGCGTCGTTAATACCATAAGCCTTGAGGTCCTGCGGGGTTATACCGTTGCGCATTTCACTGCTCCTTAGCCAATATGTACTGCTATAAATTCTATGGGTATTTTAGGGGTGTTGACCGCGACCAGGCTCATAGATTTACGTATCCCGACAAACGTCTTACTTACGAAAACATTGTGACTCCTGTCACGAAGCGACAGGGATTATGACAGGAAAAGCCCCATAATTGGCACGAATGTTCTTAAATGGTTACAAAATGGTTTAATTGACAGCGTAAATGTGAAATTAATCGCATTTATGAAAGAAAATTACGTAATGCTTTCAGAGAAAAAATCGATTCACCACGCTGAGCATAATTGAGTTTTGGCGCTCTAACCGGGACGCGAAATGCGTTTTTTCTTCACTTCTGGAACGGGAATATCGATATGGATGCTGTGACTCCTCTTTCATCCCCAACCCGCTGGGGTATGGTGCTAACCGGCGTCATACAAGGGATCTTGTGCTATTTACTGACGATGTATCTGATCCCTAAAAACAGCGGCTGGATGTTTTATGCTTTGCCGGGAAGCCTGGCATTATCTTCTGTACTGCTGTTTACCGTGGTCTCCTTCAAACAGCGCGCGCTGTGGTGCTGGCTGGCGGTGGTGCTGGTGGTGGTATTGGGGATGGGGGGCTGGCTTAAGTTCAATCTCAACGAGGAAGACTACTGGCGGCAGTACGATGCGCTGTGGACCTACGGTTGTTGCCTGCTGTTGATGGCGATGCTGGCGCTTCCGTGGCTGCAGTATCGCCTTCAACCAACGCCCGGTGTGGCGCGTTATGCGCACTTTTATGCTCAGCAGTGGCAAAATGCGCTGACGTTGTTGCTGATTGGCGTCGCCAACGGCCTGGTATGGCTGGTTCTTCTGCTCTGGAGTGGGCTGTTTGAGCTTGCCAATATTACCTTCTTCTCGCACCTGTTCTTCGACACGCAGTGGTTTGTCTTTATCTGCATTGGCCTGGTGACGGCGCTAACGGTTATCCTTGCCCGCCAGAATGAACGATTGATTGCTGCCATCCACAAGCTGCTGGCGTTGATTGCTACTGGGCTGCTGCCGCTGGTATCGCTGCTGGCGCTGCTGTTTCTGGTTACGCTGCCGTTTGCGGGTGTGACGGCGATTTCTCAGCGTTTTTCCGCTGCGGGGCTGCTTTCCGCGCTGGCCTTCGTGCAACTGCTGCTGACGGCGATGGTCTGGGCACCGCACCAGGCGCGTCTGGCTTATCCGCGGCCGCTGCGTGGCCTGATTCTGGCCGCTGTGATGCTCTCGCCGGTATACGTGCTGATTGCTGCTTGGGCGCTGTGGGTGCGCATTGGACAATATGGCTGGACGTCAGACCGCCTGCACGGCGTGCTGGTGGTGGTGGTTCTGCTGGTCTGGTCGGTGGGCTATTTGCTGAGTCTGCTGCGCCGCCGCGACGATCCCTCTTCTGCGCTGGGAAGGGTGAACTTAACGGTATCACTGCTGGGGTTGGTGGTGCTGGCGCTGCTGTATACGCCAGTGCTGGACAGCTGGCGCATCAGCGTGAATAGCCATATGGCGCGGTACCACAGCTGGAAAATCAATGCTGATCAGGTGAGCCTGTATATGCTGTTGCACAGCGGCAAGCCGGGGCGCGCGGCGCTGCTTGAATTACAGAAAGATAACGAGTTCACCAAAGATGCGAAGCGTCAAAAGCAGCTTAAGCGCCTGTTGAGCGGTGACCTTAGTCCGACGGTAAAACTGACCCCTGATGTGTTGGCGAAAAACGTACTGGTGCTGCCAGCTAGTACGCCGCCGGATGATGCGCTATGGGCAGCGGTGATTGAACGCCGTTATCTGGTGGAGTCCTGCGGCGACGCCGATAGCTGCGTGCTGGTGAGTCAGGATCTCAACGCTGATGGCAAGGCGGAGCAGGTGCTGTATGCCTTTGGCGATCGTACCGTGCTGGTCTTTGGTCAGAGTGAGAAGGGCTGGGAATACAAAGCAAGTGCGCCGCTGCCATCCGGCGTGAATAAGGCGAAGCTGCTGCAGGCTACGAAGGATGGAACGTTAGGTTCGAAACCGAAGGCGTGGAAAGATATTACGCTGGGGGATGAAACGGTGGTGCTGGAGTATCGGCGCTGATTTTCCCTGGCGGCGCTGCGCTTGGCCGGGCTACAAACGATCGTAGCCCGGTCGAACGAAGTGACGCCGGGAAAGGCTCAGAAATTAATGAACCTGCGGGTCAGACGGTGCTGCGTTATTGCGGATTTCCGCAATATCCATCGCGTTGAACACATAGTGGCTGCCGCAGTAGTCACAGTGCATATCAATTTCACCTTCTTCTTCGAGGATGCTGTTGATCTCCTCGTCCGGCAGCGTTTTCAGCGCACCGGCGCAGCGTTCGCGTGAACAGGTGCACTTAAACTCAACGTCCTGCGGATCGTACAGGGTGACTTCTTCTTCGTGGTACAGACGCCACAGCACATCGTTAGCCGGCAGCGTGAACAGCTCTTCGGCTTTGATGGTGTCGGTCAGCGCCGCCAGGTGTTCGAAATCTTCCGGCTGCGCGTTCTGTGCAGGCATCACCTGCAGCAGCATCCCGCCCGCCGCTGGCTTACCGTCAGATTCTCCGGTGCGGATAATCAGACGGGTTGGCAACTGCTCAGATCGCTGGAAGTAATCTTCCAGACAGGCCGCCAGCGTATCGCCTTCCAGGCCGACAACACCCTGATAGCGCTCGCCTTCAGCAGGCGTAATGGTAATGACCAGATAGCCGTTGCCGATAAGTGTTTTCAGGTCGGCATCTGCCGGAATATCGCCCTGCACGCGCGCGACGCCGCGCAGCTGCTGGTGGTTGTTACCGTTGATCACCGCCAGCGTCATTGGGCCATCGCCCTGCAGCTGCACGGTGATATCGCCATCAAATTTCAGCGTTGCGGTCAGCAGGCTGGTAGCGACCAGCAGCTCGGACAGCACGTTTTTCACCGGCTGCGGGTAGTTATGGCCTGCCAGAATCTGTTCGAGCGTTTCGGATACGGTGACCAGTTCGCCACGCACGGCATAGTTTTCAAACAGATAGCGATGTAATTGATCGTGTTGAGTCATAATTTTCTCTCTTGGGGTGGCAGTTATTCACTGTCGCCGTATTTAAATCTCATCAGGTCGCGCCGCTCTTTTTTATCCGGCCGTCTGTCCGGATGCGGCATGGTCAGCGCATTTAGCTTGCGCGCCAGGGCGACTTTTTCGCGCTTCTCGATACTTTCCGCCGTCTCTTCATAAAGCGAGACTGCCTCCGTCGCCGGACGCCGCTGCTCCGTAATGCCTTTCACCACCACGGTGCGCTCATCGTTTCCCTGGCGAAGCGTCAGTTGGGCGTTCAGTTCAACCACTTTGCTGGGCTTGCTGCGCTGCCCGTTGTAGTGAACTTTACCGCCTTCAATCATCTCTCGGGCCACGGCGCGCGTTTTATAAAACCGCGCGGCCCAGAGCCACTTATCAAGCCTGACGCCTTCGGTAGACTTCTCTTTCATGGTCGCTCCTTCACTGCAGTGAGGGGATCAGACGACGGTAATCGTTAAGCGCGGGATGACGCAGGTACTGCTTTTCCGCAAGGCCGGAATCGGGGTTGGTCACACCGAGGCAATAGCGGATCCCAAAGTGGGCGGCGGCATCCAGGATGGGTTCGCTATCGTCAATAAATAACGTGCGCTCGGCATCCAGACCCGTATGTTCCTCAACTGCCCGCCATAACCGCTGATCCTCTTTCGGATAACCAAATGTATGGGTGGAAAGTAATAAATCAAGGTGCTCGCCGAGACCGGTGTGTTCCAGCTTCACCGCCAGGTTGTGCGGATGGGCGTTGGTCAGCAGGATGCGGCGCTTGCCGCTGGCTTTCAGCGCGTTCAGGAACGGAATGGTATCTTCACGCAGCACCGCGCGCGGCCCCTGTTCGCTGGTCATCGAACAGATATCGAGGCCTAAACGATCGCTCCAGTAATCCAGACAGTACCAGTTTAGCGTATGTTGCACCGCATGGTACTCCTGGCGAATGGCTTCCTGCGCCGCTTGCGGCGTGATCCCAAGCTTCGCGCCGTAGGTTTCCGGCACCAGTTTTTGCCAGAAATAGTTATCGAAAGCGAGGTCGAGCAGCGTGCCATCCATGTCCAGAAGAACGGTATCTACCTCGCGCCAGGCGATATCAAAATGCATGGTGGGTCTCCAGACGGAAGAAATGCGCGACAGATTAACATAACCTGTCGCGATGATGACGATGAGGCTTAGTGCGTTGGAAAATCGGACTTGAACTCATCAGGGGCGGAAAGCAGCACGGGGTTGGTGCAGCTCTCATAATATTTCTGAATGTCAGCCAGACGTTCACGATGGCGATGATAGCGGCGCAGCGCCTGTATGCCGTTGTATACCGCACAAACAACCATTGCGAGCATCAACAGCGTGGTGGCCAGATAGTGCCATAGCCCGCTGCTGTCCGGTATTCGGTGCAGGTTGATGTGCTGCGTGCCGTTGGCGTCGGTATAGAGATTGGTGACGATCCCTTCGGCATGGAATGGCGTATGCATCAGCATACCCGCCAGCCGTTGAAACTCTCCCCACTGCTCGCTAGCCGGGTAGTCGTACAGCATGGTGGTGGGATAAGGCTGGCTGACGAAATCACTGCCTTCATCGCTGGTGATCAGGAAACCGCCCGGGGCCGGGCTATTCAGCGCCTGCGCCGCGCGTGCGGTTTCACGCAGAATAAACGGCGCGGTGGAGGTATCGACCAGGTTGTCCAGCGACTCGGCGCTGACCGGGCGCAGCAGAACGTTGACGCCGTCGAGCTTGCCGGAGTTGGCGCGCTTCACCAGCGCATCCCAGTCTCGGGTGTTGCCAAGGTTAACCAGTGCATTTTTCAGGCGTACACAGTCGTCGGCGGCAGAACAGAGATCTTTGGTTTTCAGCACGATATCGGCGAAATCGTCCAGCAGCACCATGCCGGACTTCTGAATAGCCGAGCGCAGCGCTGGGCTAACGCGAGAATCATCATCTGCCGTGGGGTGTAACTGACGGTTGACAGCCTGCACCAGCGCGGTCGCTTTATTGACGGTTTCTGATTCCGGCAGCGGCAGGCGAGGGGCATCGTTCCAGATAATTTGCGAACAGTCGAACGGCAGGAACGGCGAGCTTTCCTGCGCCGTCCAGGTTCCCGGCGAATGGATGTTACACATCCCCGTTCCACTGATGTGCAGCGTATCGCCCACGCGGACACCCGTCTGCTGCAGCTGGCGAACGTCTTTGGCCTCAATGGTTTGTGCGCCTTTGAGCCAGGAAAGGGTAAATTTGAACGGCATGTTCAGCGGCACGCTGACCCACATCATGATGGCCACCAGCAGCGCGCCGCCGCCGATAATGACGCTGCGCAGCCAGTGCTGGAGCGGGAAGTTTTTGACTTCGTCATGCAGGGAGAGAAAACGTCCCTGGCGCACCACGTGCCTATCGAGATAGATATCAATATCCGTTTTCTGCCCCAGATCCTGGGCCACAAATGGCTGCCAATGGCGAGGGTAGATTAAGTCGATGATCCCAAGGGAGATGTTGTTGATCTGTTCCTGATCGTTCTCGCCGAACAGACCCCAGCGCTTTGGCGTACCGCGCAGGCAGTGGATCTCACGCAGCGACGACTTGGTTGGCGGCGCAAACAGCCCCCATAGCCCGGCGCACAGTAGCAGAACCGCGATGCCGAAAATCCACGGCGTAAACACCGCCGGGGCGATCAGCCCGCAGTAGAAAAGAATGAAGGCGGCGACGATCAACAGCGCTTCTCGCAGGCCGTCAGGTCGGCTTAGTGCGTGCTCTTCATGGGTTTCCTGGCGAATGTTGAGCAGCTCAATCTGCTCGCTCTCTTCACCGCGGATAGAGGCCTGAGTCGAAGAGGATGATTCCAGGGTAAAGCTTTTATTTTCAGGCGAATAGGTCTTAAGCGAATGGCCATTCAGGCCAATGACCAGCGGCACGTCGTCGGTGGCGATAAGCTCAATGCTGTTTTCATCGGTAATGTGTTGTTCCCAGAACGGCGGCAGATGTACTTCCACGGAGTCGAGGAAATAGCGCCACTTATTAGGATCATCGGTGGTGATGCCGTAGCGGGTAATGGCGCGCGTCAGCGTAAACACGGTGTTGCTCTGTGGCGTGAGCGCCAGCACCGTAGGGGCGATGGTGGCCCCAGATGCCGGCATCTGCAGATCCTGATTAAGATAGCTGAGGTAGTTTTCAACGCCCAGACGTTCTTCATCGGTCAGTTTTCGCGTGGTGGCACCCGGAAATTGGTGCAGCCACGGTAGCTGAAGACGTTTCGTCCGTTTACGCAAGAGCCAACCGACCAGCACGGCGCAGATCAGTATCGCTACGGTAAAGATCATCAGTGTGCCCATGCTTTTCCCATCATACTTATTTTAGAGGTCTCTTCGTTGCCTGCTTTTCGTATAAACCATTGGCACGTATTACACATTCACAAAAAGAGTCTATATACCCGTCATACTTCAAGTTGCAGGTGCGTTGGCTGCGTTCGCTCACCCCAGTCACTTACTAGAGTAAGCTCCTGGGGATTCACTCTCTTGCCGCCTTCCTGCAACTCGAATTATTTAGGGTGTAGACTCTCGCAAAACGTAAGCATAACAAACCCATCGGTCAGCGAGTATCAGTAAATTCCCAATTGTATTTCAAACTCTTGACATTTATCCATAAATGAGAGATGAGAAGCAATAGGTTGCAACAATGTAAATAAAGCGCGTTATGCATTGCTGGAACGGCATCGCTATCGCACAATGATAAAAGTCATTACAGCAAAGACCCCGGCCCAATGAGCAAATCATTACAGAAACCTACCATTCTCCATGTTGAAACCGTCGCGCAGTCACGCCTTTTTAACGTGGAAAGCGTTGATTTAGAGTTCAGCAATGGCGTACGTCGCGTTTATGAACGTATGAAACCGTCCTCGCGCGAAGCGGTGATGATTGTGCCGATTGTCGACGACCACCTGATTTTAATCCGCGAGTACGCGGTAGGCACCGAGTCCTATGAACTCGGTTTCTCGAAAGGGCTTATTGACCCTGGCGAAACGGTGATGGAAGCAGCGAACCGTGAGCTGAAAGAAGAGGTGGGTTTCGGCGCGCATGAGCTGACGTTCCTGAAAAAACTCGGCATGGCGCCATCCTATTTCTCCAGCAAGATGAATATCGTTGTGGCGGAAAACCTCTACCCGGAATCGTTGCCGGGTGATGAGCCAGAGCCGCTGCCGCAGGTCCGCTGGCCGCTGGCGAACATGATGGCGCTGCTGGACGAGCCTGATTTTAACGAAGCGCGCAACGTCAGCGCGCTCTTCTTGCTGCGCGAGTGGCTAAGAGAACAAGGCCGATTGGCATAAAAAAGGCGCCGATGGCGCCTTTTTCTTAGAACAACTCGTGGGTTTCCCCGTTATCAATCACCTCGGTTCCCACCTCGTGAACCGCCTGCTGCGTAGGCTGCGTTCCCTCGATGAAATACTCCTCGCGGCTGCTGCCTCCGTTGGCTAACTGCCCGGTGCTGCGGTCGATATTGACCGTGACCACGCCCGGCGGTGGGGTGAGCGGCTGCTCAGGAACGCCCGCCAGAACCTGCTTCATAAAGGCATCCCATGCAGGCTGCGCGCTCTTCGCGCCGCCTTCGTAGCCGGAGATCTGATCTTTGATAGCGCCAGATGCCGTCGTGCGTCCCAGATCGCGACGATGATCGTCAAAACCAATCCACACTGACGTTACCACGCCCGGACCGTAGCCGGAGAACCAGGCATCTTTCGAGCTGTTGGTGGTACCGGTTTTACCGCCGATATCACGACGGCCCAGGTCACGCCCGGCACGCCAGCCGGTACCCTGCCAGCCAGGTTCGCCGAAGATATTGGTATTCAGCGCGCTCTTAATCAGGAACGACAGCGGCGTGTTGATCACGTGCGGCGCGTACTCCTGAGCGCCGGTCTGAGCAACCAACTGCTGATTAGCTTGTTCGAGCGCCGGCATCGGTACGGTGGAATTCTGCGGCATCTGGGAGACAGCGACATCTTCAACGTCGTTGTTTTCCAGCACGTTAGACTTCTGCGTATCGCCATAGATAACCGGGATATTGCAATCAGGGCAGGCAATTTTCGGCTTCGCTTCAAACAGCACGCCGCCCTGGTCGTTTTCAATCTTGCTGATGTAGTACGGGTCGACCAGGAAGCCGCCGTTAGCCATCACCGCATAGCCACGCGCGACCTGCAGCGGGGTAAAGGATGCCGAGCCCAGCGCCAGTGATTCGGTATGCACGATGTTGTCCGCCGGGAAGCCGAAACGCTGTAGATATTCTGCTGCGTAATCAACACCCATCGCGCGCATCGCACGTACCATCACCACGTTCTTCGACTGCCCCAGACCCTGACGCAGACGGATTGGACCGGCGTACTCCGCCGGGGAGTTTTTCGGCTGCCAGTCGGAACCGGCGCCGGCATCCCAGCGGGAGATAGGCACGTCGTTAAGCATACTGGCGAGGGTCAAACCTTTATCCATCGCGGCGGTGTAGAGGAACGGCTTAATGTTCGAGCCGACCTGACGCAGCGCCTGGGTAGCACGGTTAAACTTACTCTGGTTGAAATCGAAGCCGCCGACCAGCGCAATAATGGCGCCGTTTTGTGGATTGATGGAGACCAGCGCGGAGTTCACGTCCGGCACCTGAGCCAGCCACCAGCTATCGCCGTTCTGACGAACCCAGATCTGCTGGCCTGCCTGCACCACATCGGTCACTTTACGCGGGGTTGGCCCCTGCGCAGTGTCCGAACGGTACGGACGCGCCCAGCGCATCCCTTCCATGGCTAATGACACCGAGGTGCCATCTGCCAGTTGAACGGTCGCTTCCTGAGGATTGGCGGCGGTGACAACGGCAGGCACTAACGGGCCATAGGACGGCAGCGGACGCAGCGACGCGCGAATTTTTTGGCTATCCCACGGGGTTTCGCCCGCTTTCCACAGCACGTTTGACGGGCCGCGATAGCCGTGACGCATATCGTAATCCATCACGTTATTGCGCAGCGCCTGCTGAGCCGCCTGCTGGTTCTTGCGGGTGATCGTGGTGTACACGCGATAGCCATCTTCATAGGCCTGTTCACCGTACTGCTTCACCATATCCTGACGCACCATCTCCGTTAAGTACGGGGCAGAGAAGGCAATCTCCGGAGCGTGATAGTCGGCGTCAATCGCTTCGTTACGCGCCTGATCGTACTGCGCCTGGGTGATATAGCCTTCGCTCAGCATGCGCGACAGCACCACGTTGCGGCGCGCGGTGGCGCGATCCAGCGAGTAGAGCGGGTTAAAAGTGGACGGTGCCTTCGGCAGACCGGCAATCACCGCCATCTCGCTCAGGGTGAGCTGATCGACGGGTTTTCCGAAATAGACCTGAGCGGCAGCACCTACGCCATATGCGCGGTAGCCGAGGTAAATCTTGTTCAGGTACAGCTCAAGAATTTCGTCCTTACTCAGCATTTGCTCAATGCGAATAGCAAGGAACGCTTCCTTCACTTTACGCATCAGCGTCTTTTCAGGGCTGAGGAAGAAGTTACGCGCGAGCTGCTGGGTAATGGTACTGGCCCCCTGCGACGCATGGCCGGAGAACATCGCTACGCTTGCCGCACGGAAGATACCGATGGGGTCGATCCCGTGGTGCTCGTAGAAGCGGCTATCTTCGGTCGCAATAAACGCTTTCACCATTTCGGGTGGGATCTGGTTGAGGGTCATAGGAATACGGCGTTTTTCACCGTACTGCGCGATGAGTTCACCGTCCGCGCTATAGACCTGCATTGGCACCTGCAGGCGCACGTCTTTGAGCGTCGCCACGTCGGGCAACTGAGGCTCAATATATTTGTAGAGGCCGTAGATCGAGCCTGCTCCCAGCAGAATGCAACAGACTGCAAGGATGAATAAATACTTTACGAACTTCACCGGAGAATTCCCATTAAGTGTCATTTGGGCAGTTTATAAACAAACGCGCGGTAGTATAAAGGCAAGCCAGATGCATTGATATAGCCGTCACCGTGAGGTGACGTAAGGATGATCGTGAAATGGCTTTCAGATGCTGGCAAATGGGTCTTCATATTCAGCAGGATAACGTCTTTATCGTTGCACTTCAGCGTACTCGCCGCGGCTGGCTCCTTCGCCGCTGGTGGCAACTGCCGTTACCGCCGTCCGCGCAGCAAGGTGATGACGCGCTGCTGGCGGCGCTCAAACCGTGGCGGCAGGCGTTGCCCTGGCAGCACGCGGTGAGCCTGGCCTTTCCGGCCAATAGAACGTTACAAAAAAACCTCCCTCTTGCGGCGATGTCGCTGTACGAAAACGAACAAACGCAGTGGATTGCCAGCGCGATGTCGCAGCAGCTTGAGATGAATGCGGCATCGCTCTGCTTTGATTATCACCTGGTGGAGCCACAAGGGCGATGGAACGTCACTGCAGCGCAGCAGCACGATATCACCCGTCTACAACGGCTGGGGCAGGCGCTGCGTTTACAGATTGCGGCGATCACCCCCGATGCCTGCGCGCTCCAGACGCTGGTGCCGCACTTAGATTCGCAGGATGCCATGCTGGTCTGGCGCGATACCCGGCAGTGGCTCTGGGCCAGCCGGGAAAGCTGGGGGCACTGCGCGTTTGACGATGCCCCCTCGCTGACGCAACTCAGTATCCAACTGGGCGTCAACCCACAGCGCCTGGTGTGCTGTACTGCTCAGCCAGGCGAATATAAAGGCTTCGATCCCTGGAGTGTAGTGGCGCAGAAATATCCACCGCTGCCAGCCAGAGGCAATGACTTTGCGGTGGCGCTGGCACTGGCTATGGGGGCGGCATCGTGAACATCCCACCGGTGAATTTCCTTCCCTGGCGACAGCGCCGCTTTCGGCGGTTGATTCAGCGCTGGCTCGTGTGGGCAGGTGTTGTCTGGCTGTTGTGCGGCGTGCTGGCGTTTATCGGGCGTGGATACTGGCTGCCGGTCGCGGCGGTTAGCAATATCCATGTCGAGGCAGAACGGCGGGTAGTGCAGCAACTGGCGCAGCGGGAGCAGGTGCTTCAGGCGGGTTTACAGCAGCAGGCCGCCTTAAAAAAACGGCAACGTACGCGGCAGGTGACTGAAGCCTGGTCGCCCAGGTTGCTGGCGCTGGCCGCGCATTTCCCCGCTTCGGCATGGCTGAGCGAGCTGAGCTACCGTGACGGCGTGCTGTCGCTATCGGGCGTGTTGACGCCGGTTTCCGCGCTGGCTGAGGTTGAGCAAACGCTGCGAGCTATCCCTGGGTTTCATCTGATGCAGGCCGGCAAAATTCAGCGCGATAGCGCCGGCCGCTGGCAGTTCCAGTACGCATTACGCGAGGAGAGTGGAAATGCGTCGCCTTGAACGCCTATGGCCGCTGTCTCCTACGGCGAAGGTGGGGGCGGGAGCGCTACTGTTGATGCTGGTAGCGATGTACGGCGGCTACCGGGTCGAACATCAGGCCTATGTTGAGGCGGGAAAAAGTCGCGAAGCATGGCAGAAACAGCATGAGCAATACCTGACGCGCTGGCATCGCGTCGCTCACCTCAACGCTGGCGTGCGCGCTACACCATGGCTGGAAGAACAGGATATCCCACCGTTCTCTCCGGTCGGTTTTCAGCAAAATGGCGCCCGACTGGCCCATTGGCAGCCTTCAGAGGCGGGCGGTGAAATCTCGCTGGATACGCTGTGGCATGCCGTTCCTGGCACCTTTTTGCGGCTGGCCGAGCGCGGAATGCGGGTTACGGGTTTTACTCTGGCAACGCACGACGATGTGCTCCGTTTTACCCTGCAACTGGTACGCGACGATGAATCCTGAACGCGCGCTTCTTTTATTACTCACCGTTCCGCTGCTATGCGGAATGCGGGATCCGTTCGCCCCGGTGATGGATGCCTGCCAGACAGCGCAGCTTGCTGACTGGCACTATCGCGGCGGGACGCAATCGGCATCACGGCTGATTGGCATGGCGCAGGAACGGGATGAACGCTGGCGGCGCGTGGAGGTCGGGCAGACGCTGAACACCGGCTGGCGGGTTACGGCAATCACGCTGGATAGCCTGACTGTGGAAACGGGTGAGGGATGTGAGCCCCGAATCTGGCAATGGAAAAGAGAAGGAACGCCGAATGATAAAAAGGATAGTGCTGTTGAAGCTGGCGCTGGTGTCAGCGCTGGCCCCGGCGAAGAACGTCACGCTGGTAGTGGACGACGTGCCGGTCGCGCAGGTGCTTCAGAGCCTCGCTGACCTGGAGCAGAAGAACATGGTTATCTCCCCGGAAGTGCAGGGAACGCTCTCGCTCCAGTTGCGTAACCTGCCATGGCAGCAGGCGGTTCAGACGGTGATTAACTGCATGGAACTGGTGCTCACGCAGGAAGGAGGCGTCTATTACGTGCACTCACAGCGCTGGCGCGAAGAGAAACAGGCGAGAGCGCAGCAGGAAAAGGAGAAACGCCAGCAGACGCTGCCGCTGATGCATCGCAGCCTGGTGCTGCACCATGCCGATGCCAGCGAGCTGGTGAAAGCTGGGGATAAATTACTGAGCGCGCGCGGTTCACTCACCGTCGATAAACGAACCAATCGCTTGATCGTACGTGATGACCGTGAGCACCTCCCGGCGCTGGAAGCGTGGGCAAAGGAGATGGATATCCCGGTTGGGCAAGTTGAGCTGGCGGCCCATATTGTCACTATCAACGAAACCAGCCTACGAGAATTAGGAGTGAAGTGGAATCTTGCTGACGCCGCCGGGGCAACCGGTTCTGGCAAGATAACCACCTTAAGCAGCGATCTTTCGGTTGCGGACGCCACGACGCACGGCGGGTTTAATATCGGTAAAATCAACGGCCGCCTGCTTGAGCTGGAACTCTCGGCGCTGGAGCAAAAGCAGAAGGTTGATATCATCGCGAGCCCGCGGCTGCTGGCCTCGCATTTGCAGCCTGCCAGCATCAAACAGGGAAGCGAAATCCCTTATCAGGTTTCCAGTGGGGAGAGTGGCGCGACCTCAGTGGAGTTTAAAGAGGCGGTGCTCGGCATGGAGGTCACACCAACCGTGCTGCAAAACCAGCGCGTTCGCCTGAAGCTGCGCATCAGCGAAAACATGCCCGGCCAGGTGCTACAGCAGGCGGACGGCGAAGTGCTGGCGATTGATAAACAGGAGATTGAAACCCAGGTTGAGGTCAAAAGCGGGGAAACGCTGGCGTTGGGCGGCATTTTTTCGCAGAAGAACAAGAAGGCCAGCGATAGCGTACCATTCCTTGGCGATATCCCCTTGTTGGGCCATCTTTTTCGTCACGATGGCAAGGACAATGAGCGGCGCGAGCTGGTGGTGTTTATCACCCCGCGTATTATTTCTGTGCAGTAGCGACGGGGAAACATGCTGATTTGGTGAATAAGGTGTTTCCCAAGTTTGACGTGGGGCCGGATTTAGCATACAAGGAGTACCGATTTGAGCGTCAGTGAATAACATTCCTTCCTCCTGAAGTCTGCTGATTTAATCTGTTGCCAAACCAGCCGGAGTATTGAGATAATTTTCAGTCTGACTCTCGCTCTATTGCATAAGAGGTTTCAGTTCATGTCCAGCGACGCGCGAACGACTGCGGCGCGGATTTATCATTAACGAATAGTCTTAGTAGTACCAAAAAAATGGCAGAGAAACGCAATATCTTTCTGGTTGGGCCTATGGGTGCCGGCAAAAGCACCATTGGGCGCCAGCTGGCTCAACAGCTCAATATGGAATTTTACGATTCTGATCAAGAGATTGAGAAACGAACAGGCGCTGACGTGGGCTGGGTCTTTGATGTCGAAGGCGAAGAAGGTTTCCGTGACCGCGAAGAAAAAATCATCAATGAGTTAACGGAAAAGCAGGGTATTGTTCTGGCAACAGGCGGTGGCTCTGTAAAATCACGTGAAACGCGCAATCGTCTCTCCGCTCGTGGTGTCGTCGTCTATCTGGAAACGACCATTGAAAAACAGCTGGCACGTACTCAGCGCGATAAAAAGCGCCCGCTGCTGCAGGTCGAAACTCCACCGCGCGAAGTGCTTGTAGCGCTGGCTGATGAACGTAATCCACTGTACGAAGAGATTGCGGATGTCACTATCCGTACTGACGATCAGAGCGCAAAAGTTGTCGCCAACCAGATTATCCATATGCTGGAAAGCAACTAATACTGGCCCAGAATAGAACGCCAGCGAATAAAAGTAACTAAGGTGGACGTCGCGTTATGGAGAGGCTTACTGTAACTCTCGGGGAACGTAGTTACCCGATAACCATCGCGGCTGGTTTGTTTAACGATCCAGCTTCCTTTTTACCGCTCAAGTCTGGCGATCAGGTTATGCTGGTCACCAACGAAACGCTGGCACCGCTCTATCTGGACCAGGTTCGTTCCGTGCTGGAGCAGGCTGGCGTGAAGGTTGATAGCGTCATTCTGCCGGACGGCGAACAGTATAAAAGCCTGGCCGTTATGGACACCGTCTTTACTGCGCTTTTGCAAAAACCGCACGGTCGCGATACGACTCTCGTTGCTTTAGGCGGCGGCGTTATTGGCGACTTGACCGGTTTTGCAGCGGCGAGCTATCAGCGCGGTGTGCGTTTTATTCAGGTTCCTACCACCTTGTTGTCTCAGGTGGACTCTTCGGTTGGCGGCAAAACCGCGGTCAACCACCCTCTCGGCAAAAACATGATCGGCGCATTCTGGCAGCCAGCCTCCGTGGTTGTTGACCTGAACTGCCTGAAAACGTTGCCGAAACGCGAACTCTCCTCCGGTCTTGCTGAAGTGATCAAATACGGCATCATTCTTGATGCGCCGTTCTTTGACTGGCTGGAAGAGAACATCGATGCGCTGATGGCGCTCGATGAAAAAGCAATGGCGTACTGTATCCGCCGTTGTTGTGAGCTGAAAGCGGATGTTGTGGCAGCCGACGAGCGCGAAACCGGGTTACGTGCTTTACTCAATCTTGGGCATACTTTCGGTCATGCGATCGAAGCCGAGATGGGTTACGGCAACTGGCTGCACGGCGAAGCCGTTGCGGCAGGTATGGTCATGGCCGCGCATACATCAGAACGTCTGGGGCAGTTTGCTGCCGAAGACACGCAGCGCATTATCGCGCTGCTCAAGCGCGCAGGCCTGCCGGTTGCTGGCCCGCAGGAAATGTCGGCAGAGGCGTATCTGCCGCACATGATGCGAGATAAAAAGGTTCTTGCTGGCGAAATGCGGTTAGTGCTGCCGCTGGCCATCGGGAAAAGTGAGGTGCGCGGTGGCGTATCCCACGACGTGGTTCTTGGCGCTATTGCTGATACTCAGCAAGCGCAACTATAAGAAAGGTCAAGCCGCGTTCGCGCGGTGTTTTAACTTCAGGTGATATGCAATTGTCGTGGCATAAGCCTTTTAGTGGGGTGTTAAATGGATGAATTTAAACCAGAAGACGAGCTGAAACCCGATCCCAGCGATCGTCGTACTGGTCGCTCTCGTCAGTCTTCCGATCGTGACAACGAGCCACAGATCAACTTTGATGATGTGGATCTCGATGCTGATGAGCGTCGTCCGTCCCGTAGTCGTAAAGCGCGTGAAGAAGCTGAGCCGGAAGACGAATACTATGAATCTGACGATGCCGAAGAGAGCGATGCAGAGGAAGTGGTAGAGCGCCGCCCGCGTAAACGTAAAGCTGCTGCGCCGCGTAAACCGGCCTCCCGCCAGTATGTCATGATGGGGCTTGGCGTTGTCGTGCTGCTGGTGCTGATCGTCGGCATTGGTTCAGCCCTGAAAGCGCCATCTTCTAACGACCAGAACGCCTCTTCTGAGAAGAGCGTGTCGCTTTCTGGCGATACCAATACCGATCAGGCCAATAATTCTGCTCAGCCTGCCGCCCAGGAGAATACGCCGTCGCAGCAGCAGGACGTCTCCCTGCCTCCGATTTCCTCCACCCCAACTCAGGGTCAGGAAAACGCGGCACCGGACGGCCAGCAGCGCGTTGAGGTTCAGGGCGACCTGAACAATGCACTGACGCAGCAGCAGGGTCAGATTGATAACGCGGTAGTGAACTCTACGCTGCCAACTGAACCTGCAACCGTCGCGCCAATTCGCAACGGTGCCCGCCCGGCAGTGACCGCACCGGAAGCGCCTCGCCAGACGGCAACCGCCCCGCGTCCGGAACGCAAGCACACGGTTATCGAAACCAAACCGCAGCCGATGGCAACGGTGAAAACGCCTGCGCCAACCGCGCAGACCAAGCCTGTTGAAACTAAGCCAGCGGTGACTGCGCCGAAGCATACCGAAACCGCAGCGACTGCGGCCCCGGTTAAAGCGCCGGTGACGGCAACCGCAGCGGCGAAACCAGCAGCGACCACTACCGCGCCAACCGCAACGGCGGCTACAGCAGCACCTGCTGCGGCGGCAACCGGTAAATCTGCGGGCGATGTGAACGCGCTGAAAACCGCTTCTGGCTCGCACTACACGCTGCAGCTCAGCTCCTCTTCCAACTACGACAACCTGAACGGTTGGGCGAAGAAAGAGAACCTGAAAAACTACGTGGTGTATGAAACCTCTCGTAACGGTCAGCCGTGGTACGTGCTGGTCAGCGGCATCTACGCATCTAAGGATGATGCGAAACATGCTGTCACCACGCTGCCAGCTGACGTCCAGGCGAAAAACCCGTGGGCGAAGCCGCTGCATCAGGTACAGACTGACCTGAAATAATCGTTATTAAGACAACCCTATCCGCACCGCCGCGTGCGGATAGGGGAGAAGCGCAGGATGCTGTCGGAGCTTTCTCCACAGCCGGAGAAAGTGTAATTAGTCAGGCCGCATGAAAAAAAATCGCGCTTTTCTGAAATGGGCGGGAGGCAAGTACCCTCTGCTCGACGATATTAGAGATCATCTGCCTGCCGGCGATTGTCTGGTTGAACCCTTCGTTGGTGCTGGATCGGTATTCCTGAATACCGATTTTTCGCGTTATATTCTGGCTGACATTAACAGCGACCTCATCGAGCTCTATAAAATCGTCAAAACTCGCTCCGATGAGTACATCGACCGGGCGCGCACGATGTTTGTGCCTGAGAACAATGACGCCGACCGCTACTACCAGCTGCGCGAAGAGTTTAATCGTAGTACCGACCTGTTCCATCGCGCAGTGCTGTTTTTATACCTCAACCGCCACGGCTATAACGGCCTGTGCCGCTACAACCTGCGCGGTGAGTTTAACGTCCCGTTTGGGCGCTATAAGAAACCCTATTTCCCGGAAGCTGAACTGCGCCACTTTGCTGAAAAGGCGCAGAATGCCGAGTTCTACTGCGAGTCTTATGAAACCTGCATGACTCGTGCAGACGCGCGTTCCGTGGTGTATTGCGATCCGCCGTATGCTCCGCTGTCGGCGACGGCGAACTTCACGGCGTATCACACCAACAGCTTTAGCCTGGAGCAACAGGCGTTTCTGGCGAATAAGGCCGAAGAGCTGGTGGCGAAGCGAATTCCCGTGCTGATTTCCAACCATCGCACGCCGCTGACGCTGGAGTGGTACAAAAATGCGGCGGAAACGTATACCGTAAAGGTTCGTCGCAGCATTAGCCGCAACGGCGGCACACGTAAAAAGGTGGACGAACTGCTGGCCCTATATCGCCCGCCTGGAAAAAAACAACGTTAAAAGACCCTAATGGATAGGCTCTGAGGAGATGTGGATGAAACAGTACCTGATTGCCCCTTCAATTTTGTCGGCCGATTTTGCCCGTTTAGGCGAAGATACTGCCCGCGCGCTGGCTGCCGGGGCGGATGTGGTTCATTTCGATGTTATGGATAACCATTATGTGCCGAACCTGACCATCGGCCCGATGGTGCTGAAAGCGCTGCGTAACTACGGCATCACCGCGCCAATCGACGTTCACCTGATGGTGAAGCCGGTTGACCGTCTGGTTCCGGATTTTGCCGCCGCAGGCGCCAGCATCATCACTTTCCATCCTGAAGCTTCCGAACACGTAGACCGCACGCTGCAGCTGATTAAAGAGCACGGCTGTAAAGCGGGCCTGGTGTTTAATCCGGCAACTCCGCTGACCTACCTTGACTACGTGATGGATAAGCTCGACGTTATCCTGCTGATGTCGGTTAACCCGGGCTTTGGCGGCCAATCCTTTATCCCTCACACCCTCGATAAACTGCGCGAAGTGCGTCGCCGTATCGATGAGTCCGGCTATGACATTCGTCTGGAAGTGGATGGCGGTGTGAAGGTGAACAATATTAGCGAAATTGCTGCGGCAGGGGCGGACATGTTTGTCGCCGGCTCGGCGATTTTTGACCAACCAGACTACAAAAAAGTCATTGATGAAATGCGCAGTGAACTGGCAAAGGTAAGTCATGGATAAATTGCAGACCATTCGCGGCGTCGCGTTTGACCTCGATGGCACGTTGGTAGACAGCGCGCCGGGGCTGACCGCCGCCGTTGATAGCGCGCTTTATGCGCTTGAGCTTCCGGTTGCAGGTGAAGACCGGGTCGTCACCTGGATTGGTAACGGTGCCGATGTTCTGATGGAACGAGCCCTCAACTGGGCCCGCCAGGAACGTGCGAGCCAGCGTGCCGCTCAGGGTAAACCATCGGTGGATAGCCACGATATTCCTCAGGACGAGCAGCTTCGCGTGCTGCGCCGCCTGTTCGATCGCTACTACGCCGAATTCGCTGAAGAGGGCAGTTTCCTGTTCCCTCACGTTGCTGATACCCTGGCGGCACTGCACGCCAACGGCCTACCTCTGGCGCTAGTGACGAATAAGCCGACGCCGTTTGTGGCCCCGATTCTCGAATCTTTGGGCATTGCTGACTACTTCGCGGTAGTGATTGGTGGCGATGACGTGCAGAACAAAAAGCCGCATCCGGAACCGCTGCTGAAAGTGGCGGAGAAGCTGGCGTTAGCGCCGGAAGCGCTGCTGTTCGTCGGTGACTCTCGTAACGATATTCAAGCTGCTAAAGCGGCGGGCTGCGCCTCCGTCGGCCTGACCTACGGCTATAACTATGGCGAAGCCATCGCGCTCAGCGAGCCGGATATTATCTTCGACCACTTTAATGAACTGCTGCCCGCTCTCGGGTTTGCGCACAGTGAACATCAGGAATCAGAACATGACTAAGCCCATCGTATTTAGCGGCGCACAGCCGTCAGGTGAACTGACCATCGGTAACTACATGGGTGCACTGCGTCAGTGGGTCAACATGCAGGACGACTATCACTGCATCTACTGTATCGTCGACCAGCATGCGATTACCGTCCGCCAGGACCCGCAGGCGCTGCGTAAGGCGACGCTCGACACGCTGGCACTGTATCTGGCCTGCGGCATCGACCCGGAAAAAAGCACCATCTTCGTACAGTCTCACGTGCCGGAACACGCACAGCTGGGCTGGGCGCTGAACTGCTACACCTATTTCGGCGAGCTGAGCCGCATGACCCAGTTCAAGGATAAATCCGCCCGCTACGCGGAAAACATCAACGCTGGTCTGTTTGACTACCCGGTGCTGATGGCGGCAGACATTCTGCTGTATCAGACCAATCAGGTGCCGGTAGGCGAAGATCAGAAGCAGCACCTTGAGCTGAGCCGCGATATTGCCCAGCGTTTTAACGCCATTTATGGCGACGTGTTCAAAGTGCCTGAGCCGTTTATTCCTAAGTCTGGTGCGCGCGTGATGTCGCTGCTCGAGCCGACGAAGAAGATGTCCAAGTCAGACGATAACCGCAACAACGTGATTGGCCTGTTGGAAGACCCGAAATCCGTGGTCAAGAAGATCAAACGCGCGATGACCGACTCCGAAGAGCCACCTGTTATCCGTTACGATCTGAAAGAGAAAGCGGGCGTCTCTAACCTGCTGGATATCCTCTCCGGCGTGACCGGTCAGAGCATTCCAGAGCTGGAAAAACACTTTGAAGGCAAGATGTATGGCCATCTGAAGGGCGAAGTGGCAGAAGCGGTTTCCGGTATGCTGACCGAGCTGCAGGAGCGTTATAACCGCTTCCGCAACGACGAAGCGTTCCTGCAGAAGATCATGAAAGACGGGGCCGATAAAGCCAGCGCGCGTGCTTCACAAACGCTGAAAGCGGTGTACGACGCGATTGGTTTCGTGGCTAAGCCGTAAGAAACGGTACTGATTGCCGGATAGCGGCGCTGCCATATCCGACCTACGATCGTGATATAAAAAAACCGGGATGATCCCGGTTTTTTTTATGTCTGTGAGATTACCCGTTAATGGTTTGAGAACCAGTTCAGCTTGCCGCGCAGGCCCACTACGCGGCCGACGATAATCAGCGCCGGGCTTGCCATTTGCTCAGCCAGTTCGCCAAGCTGGGACAACTGTCCGTCCACTACGCGCTGGTTAATTGCGGTACCGTTCTCGACGATAGCCACCGGCATGTCTGCCTGCATACCGTGTTCAATCAGCTTTTGCTGGATGGTAGCGGCCTGATTCAGCCCCATGTAAAACACCAGCGTCTGTTTTTCTGCCGCGAGGTTTTCCCAGTCCAGTTCGCCGCCGGTTTTCAGGTGCCCGGTAACCAGACGCACGCTCTGGGCGTAGTCGCGGTGGGTCAGCGGAATGCCGGAGTAGGCGGAACAGCCAGAGGCGGCTGTAATGCCGGGTACAACGGAGAAGGGAATGCCGGCATGGCACAGGGTTTCCAGTTCTTCACCACCGCGGCCAAAGATAAACGGGTCACCGCCTTTCAGACGCACCACGCGTTTACCCTGTTGGGCTTCACGCAGCAGGATCTGGTTAATCTCTTCCTGCGGTACGCAATGGTAGCCCGCACGTTTACCCACGAATACGCGGTCCGCATCGCGGCGAACCAGATTCATAATATCGTCGGAGACCAGGCGGTCGTAAACCACCACGTCTGCCTGTTGGATTTGCTGCAGGCCTTTTAGCGTCAGCAGCCCGGCATCCCCCGGACCGGCACCCACCAGCACCACTTCGCCGCGGTGATCCAGCGGCGTGTTCAGCAGCTGTTCGGTGGTGTCATCAATGGCCTGCTGATCCTGATTAGCCAGCGATTGCGCCAGGCGGTCATTCTCAAACAGCTTTTCCCAGAAACGACGGCGTTCACCCATTGTCGCAAACTGCTTCTTCACCCGCGTGCGCAGTTGCCCGGCATAGGCAGCAACCTGTCCCAGATGCTGCGGCAGCAGCGCTTCCAGCTTCTCGCGCAGCAGACGTGCCAGCACCGGTGAGGTGCCGCCGGAAGAGACGGCGACCATCAGCGGTGAGCGGTCGATAATCGACGGCATGATAAAGCTCGCCGCTTTCGGCGCATCGACCACGTTGCAGAAGATACGCCGCGCTTCGGCCGCATCGCTGACCTGCTGGTTCACCACGTCATCATCGGTGGCGGCAATTGCCAGCCAGCATGGGTCGAGCAGCGCGGGTTGGAAATCACCCTGCACCAGTGTCAACATGCCCGCCTCCGCCCAGACGTGGAACTGCGGAACGTAATCCCGTGCGTTTACCGTCAAGCGAGCGCCCGCGTCCAGCAGCAGACGCGCTTTGCGCTCGGCAACATCACCGCCGCCGACCAGCAAACAGTCGCGCTCGCGCAGTTGGCAAAAGATGGGTAAGTGATCCAAGGGGCAACCTCACGGAATAGATAAATGCGGGGGATGAATAATGCAGGTAAGGATAACAGCAGTTATCGTATGGAATATACGATTTTTCCCGCTGTTACCCCTTTGAGGTCATAAGTTTTTAATATTACTTATGCCCAAAACGATCAGGCTTTCAGCTGCACCTGGCCATCTTTAACGCGAACTTCATAGTGTGGAATGGAGTGACTCTCGTCTTCCATGCACAGGCCGTCACGCAGGCGGAAGCGCTGTTTTTTCAGCGGACTTGCCACCCACAGTTCGCCCTGATGTTCAGCAATCAGGCCGCGCGACAGCACGCTCGACTCAAAGAACGGGTCGATGTTGCTGATGGCGAAGACCTGATTGTCGGCATACGGACGGAACACGGCAACCTGCTGGTTACCCAGCAGTGCACAGACGCCTGTTGCTGGCAGAATCGCGTCAATTTTGCAGATATTTACCCACTGGCTCATGCGTTTTCCTCCACCAGAGTTACCGGAATACGTTCATACGGTGTCGCAGGACGGTGCTGAGCACGCTCGGCCACGACCTGAACGTTCGGGTCACGCTGTTCGCTGTTGATAAAGTGTTTGAAGCGTACCTGAGCGGCCGGGTCGTTTACGGTCTCGGTCCATTCACAGGCAAACGCTTCGCGCAGACGGGCGATCTCTTCTTCCAGGTGCTGATTCAGCCCCAGCTTGTCGTCGATGATAACCGAACGCAGGTAGTCGATACCGCCTTCCAGGTTATCCAGCCACGGCGCGGTACGGGTCAGCTTATCGGCGGTGCGGATGTAGAACATCATGAAGCGGTCGAGGTATTTCACCAGTGTTTCGCGGTCGAGGTCAGCGGCCAGCAGGTCTGCATGGCGCGGCTTCATCCCGCCGTTACCACAAACGTAGAGGTTCCAGCCTTTCTCGGTGGCGATAATACCTACGTCCTTGCCCTGAGCTTCCGCACACTCACGGGTACAGCCAGAGACACCAAACTTCATCTTGTGCGGCGTACGAATGCCCTTGTAGCGGTTTTCCAGCTCGACGCCGAAGCCTACGCTATCGCCGACGCCATAACGGCACCAGGTGCTGCCTACGCAGGTTTTCGCCATACGCAGCGCTTTGGCATAGGCATGACCGGTTTCGAAGCCTGCTTCAATCAGCTGGCGCCAGATTTCCGGCAGGTCATCTTTCTGCGCACCGAACAGGCCGATACGCTGGGAACCGGTGATTTTGGTGTACAGGTTAAATTCACGTGCGATACGGCCAACGGCAACCAGACCTTCCGGAGTGATTTCACCGCCCGCAGAACGTGGGATAACGGAGTAGGTACCGTCTTTCTGGATGTTCGCCAGGAAGTTGTCGTTAGTGTCCTGCAGCGGCGTATGCTGCGGCTTGAGGATGTATTCGTTCCAGCAGGAGGCCAGCAGAGAACCGACGGTGGGTTTACAGACTTCGCAGCCGTAGCCTTTGCCGTATTTTGCCAGCAGCTCGTCGAAGGTTTTAATGCCTTCAACGCGGATCAGGTGATACAGCTCCTGACGGGTAAAGGCGAAGTGTTCACACAGGCTGTGGTTCACTTCGATACCCTGTTTCGCCAGCTCGGCGTTCAGCACCTGGGTGACCAACGGAATACAGCCGCCGCAGCCGGTGCCGGCTTTGGTTTCGGCTTTCAGGGCTGCAACGGTGTGGCAGCCTTTGTTGATGGCGGCGATCAGGTCGCCTTTAGAGACGTCAAAACAGGAACAAATCTGCGCGCTGTCCGGCAGTTTATCGACGCCGATAGACGGTTTACCACTGCTGGCGTGTGCTGGCAGGATCAGTGAATCTGGGTTTTCTGGCAGTTCGATGGCGTTCAGCGCCAGCTGCAGCAGGTTGCCGTAGTCGCTGGTATCGCCAACCAGTACCGCCCCGAGCAGGGTTTTGTTGTCTTCGCTCACGATCAGGCGTTTGTAGACTTCTTTGCTTTCGTCGAGATAGACGTAGCTGCGCGCGCCCGGCGTACGACCGTGGGCATCGCCGATACCACCGACGTCTACACCCAGCAGCTTCAGCTTGGCGCTCATGTCCGCGCCCTGGAAGGCGTTTGGCGTACCGAGGATATGGTCAACGGCGACCTGCGCCATTTTGTAACCCGGTGCGACCAGGCCGTAGACGCGGTTTTTCCAGCTGGCGCATTCGCCGATAGCGTAGATATCCGGGTCAGATGTCTGGCAGCTGTCATTAATCAGGATACCGCCGCGCTGGCCGACTTCCAGGCCGCACTGGGTGGCCAGTTTGTCGCGTGGACGAATACCGGTAGAGAAGACGATGAAGTCGATTTCCAGCTGGCTGCCGTCGGCAAAGCGCATGGTCTTACGGCCGTTTTCGCCTTCCTGAACAATCTCTTTGGTGTTTTTGCTGGTGTGAACTTTCACACCCATGCTTTCGATTTTACGCTTGAGCTGTTCGCCACCCATCTGATCGAGCTGTTCAGCCATCAGCATTGGGGCGAATTCAATCACGTGGGTTTCCACGCCGAGGTTTTTCAGCGCGCCGGCTGCTTCGAGGCCGAGCAGGCCGCCGCCGACTACCGCACCACGTTTGCTACGGCGGGCACAGGCTTCAATGGCGTTCAGATCTTCAATCGTACGGTAAACGAAGCAGTCCTGAGTTTCAGACCCTTTGATTGGCGGGATCCACGGATAGGAGCCGGTCGCCATAATCAGCTTGTCATAAAAGACGGTACGGCCAGCGCTGGAGTGAATCACCTTCTCTTTACGGTTGATGGTGATAGCGCGTTCGCCGACCAGTACCTTCACGCCGTGCTTCTCATAGAAGCCTTCGCGCACCAGCGACAGCTCTTCTGCCGTGTGGTGGGAGAAGTAGGAGGAGAGGTGCACGCGGTCGTAGGCGATGCGCGGCTCTTCACAGAAGACGGTGATATCGAACTGGCTTGCGTCGGACTTATCGAGAAGATCCTCGATAAAGCGGTGGCCGACCATGCCGTTACCGATAATTGCGAGTCTGACTTTGCTCATTTTTGCCTCGATTTCTATTCTAATACTGCCTACCTTAACGATTCAGCTATTGGGATTATTGATACAAATCAATTTAGCCTTTACCTACCCCTTAATGAGTAGGATTATGATTTTTAAGTGGTTTTGTAAGTTGCGGAAAATACTCAACTTTATTTGCTGTTTGTTTTTTGAGCGAAAAGAGTGAAAAAACGGCGGGGGAGAGGGAAGTTGGAGAATACGTCATGTTTGTGAGCGCTGAGGGGGGGCCGTTCACTTCACGTCATGTTCAACAGAACGTAAAGTGAACGGAATATCACACCGGGCTAACCGATATTAATGAGAGGCGCTCGCCGCATGCTGGCGATGGCGGCTCACAAAGCCCAGAACAAGACACATCACGAACACCACGGCGTACAGACCGTTTGCCGTCGTCAGCGCCGCCAACGGGCCGCTATGGGCAACGATAGGGCCAGTGACAACGAAGGTCAGCATGGTACCGATGGTGCCGCAGGTCAGGACAAAGTTAACCAGTTTTGGTGAGGCGATTTTAGTCTGCAGCGAACCCAGCGTAATGATGGAGGTATAGATAGCGCTGGAGAAGAAGCCGAGAGTCAGAATGAACCAGACCAGATGCTGCGGCTCGCCGTGGTTGAACAGGTACATCATCACGGTGGCGATACCGGCCAGAACGGTCAGGATACGCTGCAGGTCGAAGAAGCGTAGAATGAAGCTGAAGGCCCACATACCGAACATATAGGACATCCAGAAATCACTCACCAACTGGCCCGCGTCGTTCAGGCTCATGCCCAGACCTTTAGCGTATTCCGGTACCCAGGAGATGAAGCCCAGCTGGCCCAGGATGTAGCACAGCGCAGCGATGGACAGGAACAGCACGCCGATGCCCCATTTCTCTTTCACCACCGGCTGGTCGCTGGTTTGCGCTTTTTTACCCAGAACCGGGAATTCACAGCCCAGGGTCAGCACGAAGATAGCAACATAGATGAGGCCGATGCAGGCGTAAACCCAGTACCACTCGATGGTGCGCGCCAGCAGCCAGGCGGCGAGCATTGGGAAGATCATCCCGGCCATACTGAAGAAGGAGTCGGTAAACAGCAGACGTGCACCGCGCTGACGACCTTCATACATATGGGTGATCAGGAAGGTACCAATCGACATGGTGATCCCGCTGACCAGGCCAAGCACGAACATCGCCGCAGAGAACAGCGCCAGGCTATGGCTGGTCATCAGCCCGATAACCGCCAGCACCATCAAAATAAAGCCGAAGCGCAGCTGAGTTTTCAGCGGCACAATTTCCATCAGCCAGGCATTGAGGAAGATAGAGATCAGGATCCCTGCGTTCAGGAAGGTAAAGGTGTTACTCATGCTGGAAACGGGCAGATTAAAGTAATCGGCGATATTTCCCATCACCATCCCGGTGACAATTACCAACGCGCCGGTAAGGGCGTAGGAGAAAAAGCTGATCCATGTGAGCTTGGTACGGTTGCTGTTAGTCATGACTGGCCTGTGAATAGTTGTGTAAAGCGCGTTGACTCTGCGCTGAGCGAGCAGATTTTAGTCATTGACGTGATGCATTCATAGTTTTATTACGCAAAACTTTCTTTATTACATTTTTCAATGTGATCATGATCACATAATGAATTGAGTGTTTTCTTAGCCTGATTATTATTAACCGTTTCAGACACGTAAACTTTAGTAAAGCACTGGCCTGAGGGGCTATCCCTCTTTAGAATCAAGCCACTTGCTTTCTCTACTGCACCGTTAAAGGAATTCTCATGCTCAAATCCACACTGGCGGCCATGGCGGCTGTGTTTGCACTCTCTGCGGTTGCGCCTGCGGCGTTAGCGGCGAAAAACGATCCGCACGTGCTGCTGACCACTTCTGCTGGCAACATCGAGTTGCAGCTCGATAGCCAGAAGGCGCCGGTCTCCGTTGAAAACTTCCTGAAATACGTTAATAGCGGCTTTTATAACAACACCACGTTCCACCGCGTGATCCCGGGCTTTATGGTTCAGGGCGGCGGTTTTAACGAACAGATGCAGCAGAAGCAGCCGAATCCTCCGATTAAAAACGAAGCCGATAACGGCCTGCGTAACACCCGTGGCACCATCGCGATGGCGCGTACCGCAGACAAAGACAGCGCAACCAGCCAGTTCTTTATCAACGTCGCGGATAACGCCTTCCTGGATCATGGCCAGCGTGACTTTGGCTACGCGGTATTTGGTAAGGTCGTGAAAGGGATGGACGTGGCAGACAAAATTGCCCAGGTGCCGACTCACAACGTTGGGCCATACCAGAATGTGCCGTCCAAGCCGATTGTCATCCTCTCAGCGAAAGTCCTGCCGTAATTGCACGGGGCGGCATCTGGCATGAGGCTGCCGCCCAGTCGCTAAAGTGGTAAGCACCCGGTAGAATGGCGGCTGATTGAAAGACCGGAGCCGCCATGATTCTGCTGATTGATAACTACGATTCCTTTACCTGGAACCTCTACCAGTACTTCTGTGAGTTAGGGGCCAGCGTGACGGTCAAACGTAATGACGACATCACTCTCGATGATATCGATACGCTTGCGCCGGACAAAATTGTTATCTCCCCTGGTCCCTGCACGCCGGATGACGCCGGTATCTCTCTCGATGTTATTCGCCGCTACGCCGGTAAAACGCCGCTGCTTGGCGTCTGCTTAGGCCATCAGGCTATTGCTCAGGCATTCGGTGCGCGAATTGTTCGTGCCGAAAAAGTGATGCACGGCAAAACCTCCCCGATTACCCATCAGCAGCAGGGCGTGTTCCGCGGCCTGAATAATCCGCTCACCGTAACGCGCTACCACTCGTTGCTGATCGATCCGGCGACGCTGCCCGACTGCTTTGAGGTGACGGCCCGCAGTGAAACGGGGGAGATTATGGGTATCCGCCATCGTGAATGGGATCTGGAAGGGGTGCAGTTCCACCCGGAAAGTATTCTCAGTGAGCAAGGTCACGCGCTACTGGCAAACTTCCTCACGCGATAGTAGTTGCCATGACGTGATTTTTTATGCATATTTTGTGGATAAATTCTCACAATCATTGCTTCATCGTTTGCAGAAGGGCATGACATGGAAACCAAACAACCTGCTATTACCCGCGCGACCTTCGATCAGGTCATTTTGCCAATCTATGCACCGGCTGAATTTATTCCGGTGAAAGGTAAAGGGAGCCGCGTGTGGGATCAGCAAGGCAAAGAGTACGTTGATTTCGCGGGCGGTATCGCGGTGACCGCGCTGGGCCACTGTCATCCGGCACTGGTTGAGGCGCTAAAAACCCAGGGCGAAACGCTGTGGCACACCAGTAACGTTTTCACCAACGAGCCGGCGCTGCGTCTGGGCCAGAAGCTGGTAGACGCGACCTTTGCCGAGCGCGTGGTGTTTATGAACTCCGGGACGGAAGCGAACGAAACCGCCTTTAAGCTGGCGCGCTACTACGCATCCACTCGTCATAGCCCGTACAAAACGAAAATCATCGCTTTCCATAATGCCTTCCACGGCCGTTCGCTGTTTACCGTCTCCGTTGGCGGGCAACCGAAGTATTCTGACGGCTTTGGCCCGAAACCTGCCGATATCGTCCACGTGCCGTTTAACGATCTGCATGCAGTAGAAGCGGTGATCGATGACCATACCTGCGCCATCGTGGTTGAGCCGATTCAGGGCGAAGGCGGCGTGCTGGCGGCGACCCCTGAGTTCTTACAGGGCCTGCGCGCCCTGTGCGATAAGCATCAGGCGCTGCTGGTGTTTGATGAAGTACAAAGCGGCATGGGGCGTACCGGCTCGCTGTTTGCCTATATGCACTATGGCGTAACGCCAGATATCCTCACCAGCGCCAAAGCGCTGGGCGGCGGCTTCCCGGTGAGTGCGATGCTGACCACCAACGACATTGCCAGCGCATTCCACGTCGGCTCACATGGCTCCACCTACGGCGGTAACCCGCTGGCCTGCGCGGTAGCGGGTGCGGCATTTGATATTATCAACACCCCGGAAGTGCTGAACGGCGTGAACGCCAAGCGCGAGCGCTTTGTGCAGCATCTGCAGCATATCAACGCGAAGTACGATGTCTTTAGCGACGTGCGCGGTATGGGCTTGTTGATTGGCGCGGCGCTGAACGAGAAATACAAAGGCCGGGCGCGTGATTTCCTCTACGCGGCGGCGGACGTTGGCGTGATGGTACTGAACGCAGGGCCGGATGTGATGCGCTTTGCACCATCGCTGGTGGTGGAAGAGGTGGATATCGACGAAGGGATGCAGCGCTTCGCTCAGGCGGTCGCTAAAATCGTTAGCTAGCCCGTCGTTTTAACCAGCCGCCATGACGGGGGCGCTGTCGCCAGGCCACCGACGAGATGGTGTGCATGGTGCTCAGATGCCCCAGAATACGCTGAAGATGCTGTTCCATGGTGCTTAACGGCCCGTGGGACAGCGCGTCCGGCGACTCCATAATATTCACTTCACCGCTACTTCCCGCCTCATCGTACTCCAGACGCTGCTGACAGCGCTGAAGGGCAACCTCACAGGATTCCAGATACTGCTGCGCCAGATCCGGCGTCAGCATATTGTGCTCGCGCGCCAGCGTGGTCATGGCGTTGATGTGCTCGACGATAAACTGACTATGGGTAACCCACAGCTTCATATCTGCCAGATAACGCGAGTTGAAGCCCGGCTCCTGCATCGCCTGATTCAGCGTGTTGAAGAGCGTATTGTGTGCCTGGTTGACGCGCATCCGCTGGTAGGCAAGCTTCGGCGCCTGTGGGTCGGGGCTTAGGATGAGGCGAATGGCCTCCTGGTCCGCCTCCAGCGCCGCCTGGGCGTTTTGCCGCAGCTGGCCGCTTTGCCACTGTGGCCACAGCCAGATCATGCCGCCAAAGGCAATCAGGCAGCCGATGATGGTGTCGATAAAGCGGGCGACGATGAACTGCTCGCCGTTCAGCGTCAGAATCTGCAGGGTATACACGGCAGTGATAGTAAAGCCGACGGTGGCCCAGCCGTAGTGGCGACGGATAATCAGGTAGCTCCCCAGCGTGACGATAAGCATGCCTGTCAGCGCCAGCCCTTCCGGCGCATGGAAGTGCAGGACGACGGCGGCAATCACCAGCCCCGCCAGCGTGCCCGCTGCGCGGTGGAAAATACGTACGCGGGTCGCGCCGTAGCCGTTCTGCGTGACCAGCAGCACCGTCATCAGGATCCAGTAAGGCTTCGGTAGGTGCAGCGCTGCGCCCATCAGGCTGGCGATGCTCAGCATCACGCTGAGCCGGGCGGCGTTGCGCAGGGCTGGAGATTTCAGCGACAGGTAGTTTTTAAGCGCCGGGAATAGCGGCAGGCGGCGCTGTTTATCGGCCATCAGGTCACGCGGGTAGAGTGGGCGCTGGGAGCGCAGCACGCGGGCGATACGGCTGAAGTGCCAGGCGCAAAACTGACCGACCGGGTTATCCGGATGCTGGTCGGCAATTTTTTCCAGCGCGCCGATCTGCTTATCCATATTGAAGCGAGTCGGGTAGCGGTGATAGAGAATATCGTCTGCCAGTACCCTCAGGCGTGCCGCGACGGTCTGGGCGTTCCAGCGGATCACCGCTTCGGCGTGGCTGCGTTCAACCAGCTTTTGTACCTCTTCCGGCTGGTGCAGGCTGACGGAGATATGCTCCTGTAAATCGAGCCCCACCTGGAAGGCGCGCAGCAGGCGCTTGTAGTCGTTGTGCTGGTTAGCCGCAAGCATGTGCAACTGCTGATAGCATTGGGAAATCAGATCCACCACTTTCTGCTGGCGAGTCAGCAGCGGCGGCAGCGCGGTGCTCGGGTCGGTGTGCTGGGTCAGCAGGCTATATTTAGCCTCGCAGTATTCGGCAAGCTGGCGATAGAGCAGGCTCAGCGATTCCCGCAGCGGCTGTTCGCGCCACATCCAGAACCACCACCAGTTAAACAGCCCGTACCAGAGCGTGCCCAGCGCGTAGAGCAGCAATGGCTCCCAGATGGGCATATTACCCGCCAGGCTTAGGGTAAAGATGGAAGCAATCAGCGAAGCAGGCAGCAGTCGCCCGTGCAGCGCGCTGATTTCCGCCGTGACGCCCAGCAGCAGCGCCAGCCCGGTGAGAATCAACGGTAGGGGAATGTCGTGTTCCAGCAGTAGCTGTACGGCAAGGCTACAGCCAGCAAACAGGCAGCCGCCAATAATCAGGCGCTTAAAAAAGCGTTTATGCGGCGTGTCGAGGCCAGCGATATTGCAGCAGGCGGGCACTAAGGAGAACAGCAGACCTTGCTGGAGGTGGCCGAGAAGCAGCCCGATGGCAACCGGCAGGCATAACACCAGCGTTTGCCGCAGTGCATAGTTGACTTCCGGGTGGTAAATCAGCCTGCGCCACATAGGGGGAAAACAAAAATGGCGTATTGCTTTCACAATACGCCATTTTGGGCCGGATTAGCGGGTACCGTAAACGACAATGGTTTTGCCGTGCGCGGAGATCAGGTTCTGATCTTCCAGCATTTTCAGAATACGGCCCACGGTTTCACGGGAGCAGCCAACGATCTGACCGATTTCCTGACGGGTGATTTTAATCTGCATACCGTCTGGGTGGGTCATCGCATCAGGCTGTTTTGCCAGGTTCAGCAGGGTCTGTGCGATACGACCGGTAACGTCCAGGAAGGCCAGGTTACCGACTTTTTCGGAAGTGACCTGCAGACGACGCGCCATCTGAGAAGAGAGACGCATCAGAATGTCCGGGTTTACCTGGATCAGCTGACGGAATTTTTTATAAGAGATTTCAGCAACTTCACAAGCGGTTTTTGCTCGTACCCATGCGCTGCGTTCCTGGCCTTCTTCGAACAGACCCAGCTCGCCGATAAAATCGCCCTGGTTGAGGTAAGAGAGGATCATCTCTTTGCCTTCTTCGTCCTTGATGAGTACAGCCACGGAGCCTTTTACGATGTAATACAGCGTCTCTGCTTTTTCACCCTGGTGAATCAGCGTGCTCTTCGATGGGTACTTATGAATATGGCAATGAGACAAGAACCATTCGAGAGTAGGGTCTGTTTGCGGTTTGCCAAGCACCATGCGCGGTTATCCTCTGTTATAAGCTCTTCCCAGCGGCAAAAACATTGCAGCCACTGGTTGCAATAGTATCCTTCCCGTTACCTGGGAAGTCGGCTGTCGAATAGGGTCGCAGCCTGTAATGTGATGTCCTCTGCATACATGCAGTACGTTTATGTATTACCGTAGCATCCTGACTGTTTTAGCATAGCTTTTGCCGTGTGTCTCCTGGTGTCTCGCTTCAGCATGACGTCGATCGCCTTCCATTGCGAGAATTGTTATGTGCGCGTAATCTGAGAAGAAAATTGCAACCTGGGAGTTAAATATTATGCAAGCGCGTGTGAAATGGGTTGAGGGGTTAACCTTCCTCGGTGAGTCAGCTTCAGGCCACCAAATTTTGATGGACGGTAACTCTGGCGATAAAGCGCCAAGCCCGATGGAAGTGGTGCTGATGGCCGCCGGCGGTTGCAGCGCGATTGACGTGGTCTCCATCCTGCAAAAAGGTCGCAATGACGTGACCGACTGCGAAGTGAAGCTCACCTCCGAGCGTCGTGAAGAAGCCCCGCGTCTGTTTACGCACATCAACCTGCACTTTATCGTCACCGGTAAAGCGTTGAAGGATGCGGCGGTATCGCGCGCGGTCGATCTCTCTGCTGAGAAATACTGCTCGGTTGCGCTGATGCTCGAAAAAGCGGTGAACATCACTCACTCTTACGAAGTGATTGAAGGCTGATTACATGCCAGACGTAGCCCGGCCGAACGTAGTGACGCCGGGGCCATTCCCGGCGTCGGTGCTCGCGCGCCTCGTCCGGGCTACCTGGTCTTGGTGCTAGTTCCGACCTTCCATCAGACGCTGCACCAGCGGCGTCATGATTAATTCCATCGCCAGCCCCATCTTCCCGCCGGGAACGACCAGCGTATTCATATGCGAGATAAATGAACCCTGCAACATGGCCAGTAGCCACGGGTAGTCGATGTGGTCGAGATTACGGAAGTGAATCACCACGAAACTCTCGTCCAGCGACGGAATGCTTTTGGCCGCAAATGGGTTAGAGGTGTCGACCGTCGGCACGCGCTGGAAGTTGATATGAGTGCGGGAGAACTGCGGGGTAATGAAGTTGATGTAGTCTTCCATCGACCGCACCACCGAATCCATCACTGCCTCACGAGAGTGACCGCGCTCGCTGGTGTCGCGGATCATCTTCTGAATCCACTCCAGGTTAACAATCGGTACCACGCCGACCAACAGATCAACATGGCGAGCCACATCGTGCTGCGGGGTAACGACGCCACCGTGCAGTCCTTCATAGAACAGCACATCGGTCGGTTCCGGCAGCGGCTGCCACGGCGTAAACGTACCGGGCACCTGGTTCCACGGCACCGCCTCGTCGTAGGTATGCAGGTATTTACGCGATTTCCCTTGCCCGTTCAGGCCGTAGTCGCGAAAGGTCTGTTCCAGCAGGCCAAAGTCGTTGGCATCCGGGCCGAAGTAGCTGATATGGCGGCCAAGGTCACGGGCCTTGCGGATAGCCATATCCATTTCCGGACGGGTATAGCGGTGAAAGCTGTCGCCTTCGACTTCCGCCGCGCGCAGGTTGAGCTGAGCAAAGATTTTACGAAACGCGAGGCTGGTGGTGGTGGTTCCTGCTCCGCTGGAGCCGGTAACGGCAATGACCGGATGTTTGGCAGACATGCGAATAACTCCCTGAACAGACGACAACGGAAGCGGGTAAAACGCTCCCTATCGTTAGAGTATAGTTAACCGCGAAATTGGTTACGGGGCATGATGTTGACGGTCTCGTGAAGCTCAGACCAGACCAGCACCGCTTCGCCTGTTTGTAGCTGGTGTTTGACGTCGGCGACCTTTTGCGCAAGTGAACGTTCATATTCACCATAATCAGTGCCTTCGCGCAAGACAAAGCTTTCAATCAGATTATCCAACGTCTCCGGGTCGATATCCTGCCAGGGAATCATCATGCTTTTGCTCCTAACCACGGCATCAGCCAGTCGGGGATGCGTTTTTCCAGCCACATTTCCGGGTGACGCAGGGTGCCGCCGATAAACCCGACATGGCCGCCGTACTCAGTAAGCTGGTAGACGACGTTATCCGGCAACTCTTCCTGGGCAGGAATAGAGTGATGGTCCATAAACGGATCGTCTTTTGAGTGGATGATCAGCGTCGGCTTGGTGATTTTGCTTAGGATCGGCATCGCACTACATTGACGGTAGTAATCGATCGCGTCGGCGAAGCCGTGGATCTTCGAGGTGATCGAATCGTCGAACTCGCGGATGCGGCGCATGCTTTTCAGCTGACGCAGATCCACCGGCAGCGAGCCGGGATAGGCTTTAAGCTTACGGGCGGCGTTGCCTTTCAGCAGGTTCAGTAGGTAGCGCTGATAGACTCGCGAGAAGCCTTTATCCATATGGTAGCTGCAGGCTTCCAGCATAAATGGCGCGGAGACAATCACTGCCGCATCTATCGGCACGTCATCACCTTCTTTGGCCAGCAGGCAGGCCAGCATATTGCCGCCAAGCGAGTACCCGACCGCCGCCGTTGGTGCTTTACCATATTCACGCTGCAGCCAGTTCAGGAACCAGGTACCGTCTTCCGTTTCACCTGAGTGATAAATCCGGTTCAGGCGGTTCGGCTCACCGCTGCAGCCGCGAAAATGCATCACCACGCCCAGCCAGCCCTGTTCTTTCGCCGCGTTAATCAGGCCATGCGCGTACGGGCTGTGTAGGCTGCCCTCCAGACCATGAAACACCACCAGACGAGGCTTATGCAGCGCACCCGCCGGGTCTTCACTCCACGCTAAATCGACGAAGTCGCCGTCCGGCAACTCAAGGCGTTGCCAGTGCGGGGTGAATTGCAGTTTTCGACGAAGCAGCCGCGGCAGCATGGTCTGAAGATGACGGTTGCTGATACCGCGCATGGGGACGAAGTCCGCGCTGCTGGAGGTGTCGATACTGAGATCGTGGTGGGTTGTTTCAGTCATAACTCGGCGATGTTTACCTGGAATCTGCGCCTACTATACCGTCACTTTGCCATCGTGTTTATGAAAATGAGGCATCGGTAGTCGTTTTTATCCCGCCAGGATCTGATCTTAATCACAAATTGTTACTTCAATTATTACTCTCAGGCTAATGATTCTTTCCTACGCTTAATTGATGACTTTCTCGCCAGGGTGCACAATCTTTTCAGTGTTAAGCAATCAAAATGATTAGCTGAATCAGGAGGTTAATAATGTTATCTGGGCAAACACCAGCACGCGTCTGGAACACACGTCGCACCGAAAAGCAGCGACGTCTGGCTTCCGTACCGGTGCAGGGCAAGGTTCTGCCGACCGCAGACCTGACCGCAATGCTGGAAAAACTGATCGCGCCGGGTGACCGCGTGGTATTAGAGGGGAATAACCAAAAGCAGGCAGACTTCTTGTCTCGCATGCTGGCAGAGGTTAACCCGCAGATTGTGCACGACCTGCACATGATTATGCCGAGCGTCGGCCGCAGCGAGCATCTGGATATCTTCGAAAAAGGGATCGCCCGCAAGCTGGACTTCTCCTTCTCCGGTACCCAGAGCCTGCGTATTTCGCAGCTGCTGGAAGATGGTCTGCTGGAAATCGGTGCCATCCATACCTACATCGAACTCTATTCCCGTCTGTACGTTGACCTGTCGCCGAACGTCGCGCTGATTGCCGGTTTTAAAGCCGACCGCAAAGGTAACCTCTATACCGGGGCGAGCACCGAAGATACCCCTGCGTTAGTTGAAGCCGCCGCGTTCCACGATGGCATCGTCATCGCACAGGTGAACGAGCTGGTGGACGACGAATGTGACCTGCCGCGCGTTGATATCCCGGGCTCCTGGGTTGACTTCGTCGTTGTAGCCGACAAGCCGTTCTTTATCGAACCGCTGTTTACCCGCGACCCGCGTCTCATCAAACAGGAACACATCCTGATGGCGATGATGGCGATTAAAGGCATCTACGCAGAACATCAGGTTCAGTCGCTGAACCACGGTATCGGCTTTAACACCGCCGCTATCGAACTGCTGCTGCCAACCTACGGCGAACAGCTCGGCCTGAAAGGCAAAATCTGTAAACACTGGACGCTGAACCCGCATCCAACGCTGATTCCAGCGATTGAGAGCGGCTGGGTAGAAAGCGTGCACTGCTTCGGCGGCGAGCTGGGGATGGAAGAGTACATCCGCGCCCGTCCAGACATCTTCTTTACCGGTTCCGACGGCTCGATGCGTTCTAACCGCGCCTTCTGCCAGCTGGCAGGTCAGTACGCGGTGGATATGTTTATCGGCTCCACCCTGCAGGTTGATGGCTACGCCAACTCCTCCACTGTGACCCGCGGTCGTCTTTCCGGCTTCGGTGGCGCGCCAAACATGGGTCATGACCCGCACGGCCGTCGTCATGCGACGCCAGCCTGGCTGAACATGATCACTGAACCAGACCCAATGCAGCGCGGTAAAAAACTGGTGGTGCAGATGGTCGAAACCTTCCAGGCGGGCGTGAAGCCAACCTTCGTCGAAAAACTCGATGCTGTAGAAGTGGCCAAATCCTCTGGGATGCCGCTGGCTCCGGTGATGATCTACGGCGACGACGTGACCCACGTGCTGACGGAAGAAGGTATCGCCTACCTCTATCGTGCCAAAGACCTTGAAGAGCGCCGTGCAATGGTCGCTGCGGTTGCGGGTATCACCGATATCGGCCTGGGCGTTGACGCTAAGCGCGTTGCCGAACTGCGTCAGAGCGGCAAGGTGGTTTATCCGGAAGATATGGGCATTCGTCGTACCGACGCGACCCGTTCGCTGCTGGCGGCCGGTAGCGTCGCTGACCTGGTGGAATGGTCCGGCGGTCTTTACAACCCACCTGCGAAATTCCGGAGCTGGTAATGAAACTTCTGCCCCAGATTCAGGTTGAAGGCGGTGCCGAATGGCTGGCGCGAACCGCCACGCAGTGTCTGATTGACGAAGCACGATTAAGCCCGAAACCCGGTCTGGTGGACAGTCGGGGGAACGGCGCACACCACGATTTATCGTTGGCGTTGATGGAGCGCTCCGCGCACAGCCTGACCTCCACGTTTCAGGCGCTGGCGCAACAAAGCTGGCAGCGTCCAGTGGATATCGCGCTCAGACAAACCATAGGGCGACTCGGCCGTGAAGGCGAGCAGCAGATGATGGCCGCGACCAACGGCGTGAATACCCACCGCGGCGCGATTTGGGCGCTGGGGTTGCTGGTGAGCGCCGTGGCGATGCACGGCGGTACCGGTGGCGCGCAGCAGATAGCCACCACCGCTGCGGAACTGGCGAAACTGCCGGATAACGCTGCGCCGAAGGTCTTCAGCAAAGGGCTTCGCGCGACGCATCGTTATCGTGTACCGGGCGCTCGCGAAGAAGCTCAGCAGGCGTTTCCGCACGTGATGCAGCGTGCGCTGCCGCAGCTGCGTTTAAGCCGCCTGCACGGTAGTAGCGAGACGCACGCGAGGCTGGATGCGCTGATGGCCATCATGACCTCGCTGACCGATACCTGCGTGCTGTCTCGCGCAGGGCTGGAAGGGCTTGATGCCATGCAGGACGGCGCCCGTGCGGTGCTGAATGCGGGCGGTAGCGCGCATCCGGCAGGTCAGGCGGCATTGGCGGAACTGGATAGCCAGATGCTGGCGCTGAACGCTTCACCGGGCGGCGCTGCCGACCTGCTTGCCGCCACGCTGTTTCTCGATCGCGTCGAAATCACGTCGAATCGCCTTATTTAAAGCATTAAGAGGATGTTATGGAACACATTACGTTAACCGTACCGGCCAGCCGCACCTTAAGCGGCAAAGCGCTGGCAGGCGTTGTGGGCTCCGGGGATATGGAGGTGTTATTCACCGCCGACCAGAGCCAGACGTTAACCATTGATATCACCACTTCTGTCGATAACAGCACCAGCCGCTGGGAAGCGCTGTTCAACCGTCTGCAAACGGTCAGCAGCCTGCCGGCAGGCAAACTGACTATTCACGACTTCGGCGCGACGCCGGGCGTGGCGCGCATCCGTATCGAACAGGTTTTTGAAGAGGTGAGCTATGCGTGATGATCGCAGTTTTATCGAATTAAAAGCGCGCCAGCGTGCGCATGCGCTGCTGGATGAAGGCAGCTACCGTGAACTGCTCGACCCGTTTGAAGGCGTGATGTCGCCGTGGCTGGGGGCGCAGGGCATTGTTCCGCAGGCCGATGACGGCATGGTGGTAGCCAAAGGCACTATCAACGGCAAACCGGCTGTTGTGGTGGCGATTGAAGGCGCATTCCAGGGCGGCAGCATGGGCGAAGTGTCTGGTGCCAAAATGGCGGCCGCACTGGAGCTGGCGGCGGAAGATAACCGTAACGGCATTCCTACCCAGGCGGTACTGAGCCTGGAAACCGGCGGCGTTCGTCTGCAGGAAGCCAACCTCGGTCTGGCGGCGATTGCCGACATTCATGCGGCGATTGTTGACCTGCGTCGTTATACCCCGGTCGTTGGCATTGTGGCCGGTACCGTGGGCTGCTTCGGTGGGATGTCCATCGCCGCGGCGCTGTGCAGCTATCTGATTGTGACCCGCGAAGCGCGTCTTGGCCTGAACGGCCCGCAGGTTATCGAACAGGAAGCCGGGATTGAAGAGTACGACTCCCGCGACCGTCCGTTTATCTGGAGCATGACCGGTGGTGAAGTTCGCTACCAAAGCGGGCTGGTTGAAGCGTTGGTTAACGACGGCGTGAACGCGGTGAAAGCCGCCATGAACGAGGCGCTGGAGAAAGGCGTTCCGGCACAACATCGCACCGATAACTACGACTGGTATCTCGATCGCCTGAGCCACTTCGACACCCGTAAACAGGCCGATTCAGAACAGATTAAAGCGCTCTTCGCCCGGGAGGTGAAATGATGAGTAACGTAATTAGCCGTGGCGAATTATGGCTGGAAACGCTGGTTCCAGGTGCCAAACGTATTGCAGGGCTGTGCCCATCCGTGCAGGCCGCTGATGGTGAGCTGAACGGTGAAGCCGTGCGTTTTATCGCCGTCGTTCCTGATGCCCACAACCACTACCCGCGTGCCACCAAAGGCGAAGTGGGTCTGCTGGAAGGCTGGACGCTGGCAAAAGTGGTGAGCGAAACCGTCGCCGCCGATGCCAACAGCGCGGTGAAACGCCCGATTGTAGCGGTGATTGACGTCGCCAGCCAGGCCTATGGTCGTCGTGAAGAAGGCTTTGGTATTCACCAGGCGCTGGCCGGTGCCGCAGCGGCGTATGCCAATGCGCGTCTGGCAGGTCACCCGGTGATTGGCCTTATCGTCGGTAAAGCGATGTCCGGTGCGTTTCTGGCACACGGTTATCAGGCAAACCGTCTGATCGCTTTTAACGACAAAGGCGTACTGATCCACGCGATGGGCAAAGAATCCGCGGCACGCATTACCCTGCGTACCGTTGAGGCGCTGGAAAAACTGGCGGCAACCATTCCGCCGATGGCGTATGACATCAGTAACTACGCCACCCTGGGGCTGCTGGAAAACCTGCTGGATATCAGCAATCCGGATGCCCCATCTGCACAAGACCTGGCGCTGGTGAAAAACACCCTGCAAAAGGCCATCAACGACGCTCGTCAGGACCCAACGCTGAAAAGCCGTCTGGGCGCTGACAACCGCCGCAGCTCTGCCCTCGTACGCGAACGCATGCGAGCAAGCTGGTAAGTAAAAAAAGAGACCTGCCGGATGTACGGCTCCATGGGCGCTTCCCCGCGCCCATGAGGGCTCCTGCATCTGAAAAATAATAATCATCGCGCCAGTGCTAACTTTTTTTCATTACAGGTGAAATATGACTTACGTAATTGTTCATGCTCTTGCTCCGATTTTCGTCATCATGCTGCTGGGATTCTGGGCCGGTAAGGCCAAAATGGTCGATAACAAAAATGTCTCCCTGCTCAATATCTTCGTGATGGACTTTGCCTTGCCAGCCGCGCTGTTCAGCGCCACGGTACAAACACCGTGGGCGGGTATCGTCGCCCAGTCGCCGCTGATTCTGGTACTGACCCTGGCGATGTGGATTACCTATGCCGCCATCTACTTTATGGCGACCAACGTCTTCAAAAAGTCCCCACAGGATGCCGCCGTACTGACCCTGACCGTGGCGCTGCCAAACTACGCCGCGCTGGGTCTGCCGATTCTGGGCAGCGTGCTGGGTGAAGCGTCTTCGACGTCGCTGTCCGTTGCCGTTTCCATTGCCTGTGGTTCCGTGCTGATGACGCCGTTCTGCTTGCTGATCCTCGAACGTGAAAAAGCACGTGCTGAAGGCGGTAACTCCGGCTCTACGCTCTCCATGCTGCCGGTACTGATGTGGCGCTCGATTAAAAAACCAATCGTGATGGGCCCGCTGCTGGGGGTTATCCTCTCCGCAATTGGCATCAAAATGCCGGAACTGGTGCTGGCGGCGATCAAACCGCTGGGTCTGTCTGCTACCGCAGCGGCGCTGTTCCTGACCGGTGTGATCCTCTCTGCGCGTAAACTGCAGATCAACACCGTGGTGATTACCTCAACCATCGCCAAACTGCTGATTCAACCGGCTATTGCCTGGGGTATCGTGCTGATTTTTGGCCTGCATGGTTCCGTGGCGATCACCGCTATTCTGATGATTGCGCTGTCCGCTGGTTTCTTCGGTGTGGTATTCGGTAACCGATTTGGCGTGCAGTCGCCGGATGCAGAAGCCGTGCTGCTGTTGAGCTCCGTACTGTGTATCCTGTCGCTGCCGCTGTTTATCTCGCTGACTTCAGGAATCTAAATCATGAGCACAACATTACGTCCACACGACCTTATCTGGCTGAACGCGCGCGACGCGCTTGAAGATGTCACGGAATCCTGGGTGGATACCGTCTGGCATAGCGGCCTGCCGGTGGTGGTGCGACGTGATGTTGATGCGCAGGGGCGCATTCCCGTGGGCGTCCGCGGGATGAAGCGCGACCAGCGTGCCGCCGGTTGGGTGAAAGCAGGGGCGGTCGTCCGCGTCTGCACGCCGGAATCGCTGGTGGACCCGCTGTCGCTCCTGCGTTCGCCCTTTATCTCTCAGCCACCGCTTCAGGTGGCTTTGTTATTGGCGCAGCAGGCGTGGCCGTGGACGTGGGGCATTACTGGCAGTACCGGCTATGCGCTGGCAACCGGGATCCCGGTGATCCACGCGGCAAGCGATCTGGATCTACTGATCCGCGCGCCGCAGCCGCTCTCCCGAGAAGCGCTGGAGAAGTGGCAGCAGCAGCTGACGGGCGGGCTATGCCGGGCGGATACCCAGGTGGATACCCCGCGCGGTGGATTTGCCCTCAATGAATGGCTGCGGGATGGAAAAGCGCTGTTAAAAACCTCACAGGGGCCGCAACTGGTTCGCGATCCGTGGGGCAGGGAGGAGTCATGAAAATTCTGTTTACCTTCCCGGGGCAGGGGACGCAGCATGAAGGTATGCTGCAAAACCTACCGGGGACGGTGCTGGCCCAGGCACGTGACGTGCTGGGCGCTGAAGTTGATTCACTGGATAGCTCTGAAGCGCTGAAACATACCCGAGCGGTTCAGCTGTCTCTGCTGATTGCTGGCGTCGCCTGGGCGCGTGAGCTGGAGCGTCGTGGCGTGGTACCGGATATCGTCAGCGGGCTCTCCATTGGCGCCTACCCGGCGGCGGTGGTTGCCGGTGCGCTTGATTTTGCCGACGCGTTGACGCTGGTGGCGCTGCGCGGCGACTTAATGGAGCAGGCCTATCCGCACGGCTACGGTCTGACGGCAATTATGGGGCTGACGCTCGCTCAGGTGGAAAGCCTGGTGGCAGGCAGCGGCACCTATATTGCTAACCTGAATGCCGAAACGCAGATTGTGATTGCCGGCCCTGATGACGCGATGGCAGATGTGGCAAAACGCGCGATGGCGAAAGGGGCCAGCAAGGCACCTCGCCTGGCCGTGAGCGTGCCGTCACACTGTGAACTGCTCGCCAGGCCTGCGCAAAAGCTGGTTGAGGCGTTCAGCCATGTGACGCTTTCCCGCCCGCGCTACGCCTATCTGAGCGGCAGTACCGGTCGTGTGCTGTGGCAGCCGGAGCGTATTGCTGACGATCTGGCGATGAATATGGCACGCACGGTGCGCTGGCAGGAGGCGGTTATCTCCGCTAACGAACGCGAAGCGCGGCTGGCGATTGAAATGCCACCCGGCGGCATCCTGACCTGCTTGACGCGGCAGGCGGCGTGGGAAGGGGAGTCTATTTCTCTGGAGCGCAGCGGCGTGGATGTTGCCGCGCATCTGGCGAAACGCCTGCGGTCGTAGTCAGCATTTACCGTAGTAGCCCGGCCGAACGAAGCGACGCCGGGACTTCCCCGGAGTCGACGTTTCACGTCTCGTCCGGGCTGCATTGTGATACGCAGATCCGGCAAATCAGGCGTTCTGGTTCAGCGTTCTGGCGTACATGCGCCCTTCGGCGGCCAGCGCCAGCAGGCTTGGGTCGCGCTCGCGGTTACGGGCAAAGACAATCGCGATAAGCTGCTGCATCTGATAGGGCTCAGCGAGCTTTTGCAGCTTCACGGTATTCTCATACATCTTCTTCATTCGCCCCGGCATCAAACAGAACCCCACCCCAGCCTGTACCAGACTGAGCATTGAGAATATGTCGTTTACGCGGGTCACGATTTCCGGCTCAAACCCGGCGATATGAAACGCTTCCTGGAAACCGGCATAGGTCGCAAACCCTTCCGCTAGCGAGACAAACTTCTCGTTACGATAGTGGCGCAGATCCGCTTTCATGGTGGCGTCCAGCGTGGCGGACATGGGTGCAGCGAGGTAGATATCGTCGTGGAACAGAGGGAGGACTTCGAGGCTGTTGCGGTCGATTTCGCTTTCGGAGATGGAGATGAGAATGGCGTCCAGCACGCCATCTTCCAGCATCTTCAACAGCGCTTCGTTGGAGCCCATTGTGAGATCGAGTTCCAGATCCGGGCGGCGCAGCTTCATGCCCATAATCAGGTGTGGCACCGTCTCCAGCGTCAGCGAGTAAAGCGTACCGACGCGTAAACGCCCCTGGCCAACCCCTGCTGTTTTGCGCGTCTCTTCCAGACCGCGCTCCATCAACTGGGTGACTTCCTGGCAGTACTCCAGCAGCGTCCACGCCGCGGGCTGGGCGATAAGATTACGCCCTTTGTGCACGAACAGCGGACAACGAACGTTTTCTTCCAGCGTGTGCAGCGCCCGGTGAACGCTGACGCCGCTGATGTTCAGCGCCTCGGCGGTGCGGGCGATGTTACCCTTCTCCATAAAGGTCATGAAGATGGTCAGCTTGCGGAAGGTAATATCGTCGGTGAGTGACAGGTTCATCGTCCGCCTCAGGCAATCAGTCGTTTTGCATCATCTGCTCAAGCTGCTCCTGCGCCTCGAGCCATGCCATTTCACACGCTTCCAGCCCGGACTTGGCGCTGGCCTGCAGCTGTAAGCATTCGGTCATTTCGGCTTTACGGCCGGGTTCATACAGACCGCTGTCGCCGAGCTTCTCTTCTGCCTTCGCCAACTGCGCGTTGAGCTTCTCCATCTCTTTTTCCAGACGGGTAATCTCTTTACGCAGCGGCTGGGTTAGGGTGCGCAGTTCCGCTTCGCGGCGCTTCTGGTCTTTACGCGACTGAGCGCTGTTGGCGTTGTTCTCTTTCGGCGCGTCGTCGGCCTGGTTTTCCAGCTTCTGCACGTCGCTCAGCCACTGCTGATAATCTTCCAGGTCGCCGTCGAACGGTTCGACCTTCTTATCATGCACCAGATAGAGATCGTCGGTAGTGGAACGAATCAGGTGACGGTCGTGCGAGACCACAACCAGCGCGCCTTCGAAGTCGATTAATGCTTCGGTCAGCGCCTGACGCATATCGAGGTCAAGGTGGTTAGTCGGTTCATCGAGCAGCAGCAGGTTCGGGCGCTGCCAGACGATCAGCGCCAGCACCAGACGGGCTTTCTCGCCGCCGGAGAAACGGGCGGTTTGCTCGGTGACTTTATCGCCCTGGAAGCCGAAGCCGCCAAGGTAATCACGCAGCTTCTGCTCCAGCTCCTGCGGTGCCATACGGGCCAGATGCTGCAGTGGGGATTCATCCGCGCGCAGGAATTCCAGCTGATGCTGGGCGAAGTAACCTAACTTAATACCTTTGGCGAGGCCAATCTCGCCGTGTAGCGGTTCGAGCTCGCCTGCCAGCAGCTTAATCAGCGTTGATTTACCCGCGCCGTTGCGGCCCAGCAGGCCGATACGCGAGCCCGGTACCAGGTTCAGTTTGATAGATTCCAGAATGGTGCGGTCACCGTAGCCGGCGCTGACCTTTTCCATCTTCAGCAGTGGGTTCGGCAGGCTTTCCGGCGCGCGGAAGCTGAAGTGGAACGGGTTATCGACGTGGGCCGGGGCAATCAGCTCCATACGCTCGAGCATTTTGATACGGCTCTGCGCCTGCTTAGCCTTGGTGGCCTTGGCGCGGAAACGGTCGATATAGCTTTGCAGATGCGCCACGCGCTCCTGCTGGCTTTCGTACATCGCCTGTTGCTGAGCGAGGCGGGTCGCGCGCTGCACCTCAAACGAGCTGTAGTTGCCGGTGTACTCGAACATCGTTTCCTGTTCGATATGAATAATCTTGTCGATGACCGGATCGAGGAAGTCGCGGTCGTGGGAAATCAGGATCAGCGTACCCTGATAGCTTTTGAGCCATCTTTCCAGCCAGATAACCGCATCGAGGTCCAGGTGGTTGGTCGGTTCATCGAGCAGCAGCAGGTCGGATCGACAAATCAGCGCTTGCGCCAGGTTGAGGCGCATACGCCAGCCGCCCGAGAAGTCGCTGACCGGGCGGTCGAGCTGTTCGTTGCTGAAGCCGAGGCCGTGCAGCAGGCTGGAGGCGCGAGAGCGGATGGTCCACGCATCAATCGCGTCCAGTTTGCCGTGAACGGTTGCAATGGCGTGGCCATCATCGCGTTCGTTGGCATCGTTTAACTGGGCTTCGAGCTGGCGGTATTCACGGTCACCGTCAATGACATAGTCCAGAGCAGGCTGCGGCAGCGCAGGCGTTTCCTGGTTTACCCACGCCAACTGCCAACTGCTCGGATAGGTAAAATTGCCGCCGTCGGCGCTTATCTCGTTTTTCAGCAGCGCCAGCAGTGTGGATTTGCCGCAGCCGTTTTTCCCCACCAGACCGACTTTCTGCCCTGGGTTGATGGTGGCCGATGCGTTATCCAGCAGGACGCGCACGCCGCGACGAATTTGTAACGAGGAGAAAACAATCATAAGGCGCCGTATGTTCTGAATATGTTAAATTGTCATTGTGGTAATGTAATGTGGTAAGCGAATCGCTAGACCGGGCCGCAATGGTAGCCCAAAACGATGACTATACACAAAATCATTCCGGTTGCGTTCAGCTACCAGAAAGAGGATGTGATTGACGCCCGGGAGGGGAATGATGTCACAGACGGCGAAAGTACTGCTTGTCTATGCCCATCCGGAATCACAGGACTCGGTCGCTAACCGGGTTTTGCTTAAACCGGCTTCGCAGTTAAGCAACGTAACCGTGCACGATCTCTACGCGCACTACCCTGATTTTTTTATCGATATCCCTCGCGAGCAGGCGCTGCTGCGCGAACATGATGTCATCGTGTTTCAACATCCTCTTTATACCTACAGCTGCCCGTCGCTCTTGAAAGAGTGGCTGGACCGTGTGCTGAGCCGTGGTTTCGCCAGCGGCATCGGGGGAAATCAGCTGGAAGGAAAGTACTGGCGTAGCGTGATTACCACCGGGGAGCCGGAAAGCGCTTACCGCCATGACGGGCTCAATCGCTACCCGATGAGCGACATTCTGCGTCCGTTCGAACTGACGGCCGCCATGTGTCATATGCACTGGCTGAGCCCTATCATCATCTACTGGGCGCGACGTCAGCCGCCCAATGAACTGGCAAACCATGCGAAAGCCTATGCCGACTGGCTAGCTGCGCCGATAACGGCAGGGGGGCGATGATGGAAGGTTCTGATTTATTACTGGCTGGAGTGCTGTTTCTTTTCGCGGCGGTGGCCGCGGTGCCACTGGCAGCGCGGCTGGGTATCGGTGCGGTATTAGGTTATCTGCTGGCGGGGATCGCCATCGGCCCGTGGGGGCTCGGCTTTATCAGCGATGTGGATGAAATTCTTCACTTCTCTGAGCTGGGCGTGGTGTTCCTGATGTTTATCATCGGACTGGAACTGAACCCGGCCAAACTATGGCAGCTACGACGCCCCATCTTTGGCATCGGTGCGGCGCAGGTGATTTTCAGCGCGACGATCCTCGGCGGGCTGTTGATGCTCACCCATTTCTCCTGGCAGGCGGCGGTGATTGGCGGGATTGGCCTTGCGATGTCGTCGACCGCGATGGCGCTGCAACTGATGCGTGAGAAGGGGATGAACCGCAGCGAATCCGGGCAGCTTGGCTTCTCGGTGCTGTTGTTCCAGGACCTGGCGGTCATCCCCGCGCTGGCGCTGGTGCCGCTGCTGGCTGGTGCCGGTGACGAACATTTTGACTGGCAGACCGTCGGCTTAAAGGTGCTGGCCTTCGGCGGCATGCTGATTGGCGGGCGCTACCTGTTACGCCCGGTATTTCGTTTTATTGCCAGCTCCGGGGTGCGCGAAGTCTTTACCGCCGCCACGCTGCTGCTGGTGCTGGGGTCGGCGCTGTTCATGGACGCGCTGGGCCTCTCGATGGCGCTGGGCACCTTTATCGCTGGCGTCCTGCTGGCGGAAAGTGAGTACCGCCACGAGCTGGAAATTGCCATCGAGCCGTTTAAAGGTCTGCTGCTGGGGCTGTTCTTTATCTCAGTGGGGATGTCGCTCAACCTCGGCGTGCTCTACACCCATCTGCTGGTGGTGATTGGCTGCGTGGCATTGCTGGTGGCGGTGAAAACGCTGGTGCTGTATCTGCTGGCGCATCTGCACGGCATGCGCAGTTCGGAGCGGATGCAGTTTGCCGGTGTGCTGAGCCAGGGCGGTGAGTTCGCCTTTGTGCTCTTCTCGGCAGCCTCGTCGTTTAAAGTCTTTAAGGGCGACCAGATGTCGCTGCTGCTGGTGGTGGTGACGCTGTCGATGATGACCACGCCGCTGTTGATGAAGCTCGTCGACCTTACGCTGTCGCGCCGCTTTAACGGGCCGGAAGAAGAAGACGAAGCGCCGTGGGTGGATGACGATAAGCCACAGGTGATTGTGGTGGGATTTGGTCGCTTCGGGCAGGTGATTGGTCGCCTGCTGATGGCCAACAAATTGCGGATCACCGTCCTAGAGCGCGATATCAGCGCGGTTAACCTGATGCGCAAATACGGCTATAAGGTTTACTACGGTGATGCAACCCAGGTTGAATTGCTGCGTTCGGCAGGCGCTGAGCAGGCGCAGTCGATCGTTATCACCTGCAACGAGCCGGAAGATACCATGAAGCTGGTGGAGATCTGCCAGCAGCACTTCCCGCATCTGAAGATTATGGCCCGTGCGCGAGGACGTGTGGAGGCGCACGAACTGCTGCAGGCGGGCGTGGTACAGTTTTCCCGTGAGACCTTTTCCAGTGCGCTGGAACTGGGGCGCAAGGCGCTTATCTCCACCGGTATGCACCCGCATCAGGCGCAGCGCGCACAGTTGCACTTCAAGCGGCTGGATATGCGCATGCTGCGTGAGCTGATGCCGGTACACAGCGATACCCAACAAATTTCTCGCGTGCGGGAAGCGAGACGAGAGCTGGAGGAGATCTTCCAGCGCGAAATGCAACAAGAGCGGCGGCAGCTGGACGGCTGGGACGAATTTGAATAGAAGGTGAGTATGGCGGTACGTAAACGTTTTATCGCGGGCGCGAAGTGCCCGTCGTGTCAGGCCCAGGATTCAATGGCGATGTGGCGCGAGAATAATATCGATGTGGTTGAGTGCGTTAAGTGCGGACACCAGATGCGTGAGGCGGATAAAGAAGCCCGCGAACACGTTCGCAAAGAGGAACAAGTGATCGGTATTTTTCATCCGGAGTAGCGATCCGTGCTGTCTTTTTTTAAGCTTATGGGTACACGGGTGTAGAATTCCGCTACAATCTGCGCCACTAAAATATTCCCATGCTCAGGAGATATCATGAAAGTAGCAAAAGACCTGGTGGTCAGCCTGGCCTATCAGGTACGTACAGAAGACGGTGTATTGGTTGATGAGTCTCCGGTAAGTGCACCGCTTGACTACCTGCATGGTCACGGTTCCCTGATCTCCGGCCTGGAAAACGCGCTGGACGGTCACGAAGTTGGTGATAAATTCGACGTTGCTGTTCAAGCTAACGACGCTTACGGTCAGTACGACGAAAACCTGGTGCAGCGCGTTCCTAAAGACGTCTTCATGGGCGTTGACGAACTGCAGGTTGGCATGCGTTTCCTGGCTGAAACTGACCAAGGTCCAGTACCGGTTGAAATCACCGAAGTTGAAGACGACCACGTTGTGGTTGACGGCAACCACATGCTGGCTGGCCAGAACCTGAAGTTCAACGTTGAAGTTGTTGCTATCCGCGAAGCAACCGAAGAAGAACTGGCTCATGGCCACGTTCACGGTGCGAACGGTCACGACCACGATCATGACCACGACCACGACGGTTGCTGCGGCGGTCACGGCCATGACCACGGTCACGACCACGGCGGCGAAGGCTGCTGCGGCGGTGGCGGTAAAGGTCACGGCGGCTGCGGTTGCCACTAATCCCTCTCGTTCTGTAGAACGATGGATACAAAAAAAGCGGGGAATACCCGCTTTTTTTACGCCTCAATAATGAGGTGGTGGCGTCTCTTCAGACGGTGACGCCATGTTTGACGGCTGGCTGGCCTTGAGCTTTTCGGTCAGCAGGCGCAGATGTTCGCGCAGCTTCGCCATTTCCATCTCGTGCGCTGTGACCGTCATGTTAAGGTCATCAATGGTGATCTCCTGAAAGGCCAGACGGCTTTCAAGCTCAGCCAGACGCGCTTCGATAGTCGTTTCCTGCATGATGTCCTCTCTACTGTTATCACCGCAATCGCCGCGGATTCTACGCAACTTTGCCCGGCCGCGCAGCCTCTCTTTGCGACGCTGGAAACTAATTTAAACAAAAAGAGTCTGAAAAGGGTCGATATGAGAAGCGTTCATATGTAGATTTCCTCTACAACGTTCTATAGTACGCTTCTCATTTAGTTAACATTGGGGCGAGAGGCCCCGGCCCTGGAGAGATGGATGAAATCACTGTTTAAAGTAACGCTTCTGGCAACCACAATGGCCGTTGCACTGAATGCACCTCTGACCTTCGCAGCTGACGCTGCTGCTAAAGCTGCACCAGCTGCGGACGCGAAAGCGGCTCCGGCAGCAGACAGCAAAGCTGCATTCAAAAATGACGACCAGAAATCTGCCTATGCACTGGGCGCATCGCTGGGTCGTTACATGGAAAACTCTCTGAAAGAACAGGAAAAACTGGGCATCAAACTGGACAAAGACCAGCTGATCGCCGGTGTTCAGGACGCGTTTGCTGATAAGAGCAAACTGTCCGATCAAGAGATCGAACAAACTCTGCAGGCGTTTGAAACTCGCGTGAAGACCTCCGCTCAGGCGAAGATGGAAAAAGACGCCGCTGACAACGAAGCAAAAGGTAAGGCTTTCCGTGACAAGTTCGCTAAAGAGAAAGGCGTGAAAACCTCTTCTACTGGCCTGCTGTACAAAGTAGAGAAAGCGGGTACTGGCGAGGCGCCGAAAGACAGCGACACCGTTGTGGTTAACTACAAAGGTACCCTGATCGACGGTAAAGAGTTCGATAACTCTTACACCCGCGGTGAACCTCTCTCCTTCCGTCTGGACGGCGTTATCCCTGGCTGGACCGAAGGTCTGAAAAACATCAAGAAGGGCGGTAAAATCCAGCTGGTTATCCCACCGGATCTGGCTTACGGCAAAACCGGCGTTCCGGGTATCCCGGCTAACTCCACCCTGGTCTTCGATGTTGAACTGTTAGACATCAAACCGGCACCGAAAGCCGATGCGCAGCCAGACGCTGCACCGGCTGACAAAGCGGCCGAAGCCAGCAAAAAATAAGATAGCGAAAGCCGCCGCCCAATGGGCGGCGGCTTTTTATTATCTACAGGATATAATTAATGCTGGAAAGCGCCTTATGCGCTGTATTACTTTAGATGCCCCTAATAGTGATGAGCCTGCCCTGACAACATAACGACAGGCTCCTGAAAAGGAGTGCTTTTTTTCATGTCCAGGTCGCTTTTAACCAACGAAACCAGTGAACTTGATTTACTGGATCAACGTCCTTTCGATCAAACTGACTTCGATATTCTAAAATCCTACGAAGCGGTTGTGGACGGGTTGGCGATGCTCATTGGTTCCCACTGCGAAATCGTGTTGCATTCACTTCAGGATCTAAAATGCTCGGCAATACGCATCGCGAACGGCGAACATACCGGGCGTAAAATCGGTTCTCCGATTACCGATCTCGCGCTGCGGATGCTGCATGATATGACCGGGGCAGATAGCAGCGTTTCCAAATGCTATTTTACTCGCGCCAAAAGCGGCGTACTGATGAAGTCCGTTACCATCGCCATCCGTAACCGTGACCACCGGGTTATCGGCTTACTGTGCATCAACATGAACCTCGATGTCCCGTTCTCGCAGATCATGAACACCTTTATTCCGCCGGAAACGCCGGAAGTCGGTTCTGCGGTTAACTTCGCTTCCTCCGTTGAGGACCTGGTGACCCAGACGCTGGAGTTCACTATCGAAGAGGTGAATGCCGATCGCAACGTTTCCAATAACGCCAAGAATCGCCAGATCGTGCTCAATCTTTATGAAAAAGGCATCTTTGACATCAAGGATGCGATTAACCAGGTTGCCGATCGCCTGAACATCTCCAAACACACCGTCTATCTCTACATCCGCCAGTTCAAGAGCGGTGATTTCCTGGGGCAAGATAAGTAATGCGTTTTGCCCTGATGGTGACCGGCCCCGCGTATGGCACCCAGCAGGCGAGCAGCGCGCTGCAGTTTGCGAAAGCTGCACTGGCGGAGGGTCACGAGATAGCCTGCGTATTTTTCTATCGGGAAGGGGTCTATAACGCCAATCAGCTGACCTCGCCCGCCAGCGATGAATTCGATTTGGTCCGCGCCTGGCAATCATTGCATGACGACAATGGCGTGGCGTTGCATATCTGCGTGGCCGCCGCGCTGCGCCGTGGCGTGACCGATGAAACCGAGGCTCGACAGCTTGGTCTGCCGACGTTTAATCTCCAGCCCGGCTTTTCGCTGAGCGGACTAGGCTCGTTGGCCGAAGCTGCGCTAACCTGCGATCGAATGGTACAGTTCTGATGAAACGAGTTGCGTTTGTTTTTTCCTCCGCCCCGCATGGCAGTAGCGCCGGTAGGGAAGGGTTGGATGCATTACTGGCGACATCAGCCCTGAGCGAAGACCTCGGCGTGTTTTTTGTGGGCGACGGTGTGTTTCAGTTACTCAGTCAGCAGCAGCCGGGGGTTATTCTCGCTCGCGACTACATTGCGACCTTTAAGCTGCTCTCGCTCTACGATATCGAAAATTGCTGGATCTGCGCGGCATCCCTGCGCGAACGCGGGCTAACGACAGAGACGACGTTTGTCACCGACGTCGAGCCGCTGGAAGCGGATGCCCTGCGCCATCGCCTTAACGACTACGATGTGATCCTGCACTTCTGAGGCCCTTATGCTGCATACGCTACGCACCTCACCCTGGCATGCCGACATTAGCGGGATTACCCGCCTGATGGACGACGGTGATGACCTGCTATTGATCGCCGATGGCGTGCTGGCAGCGGTTGAAAACAGCCGCTTCCTTGAAATTCTCCGCGCGGCCCCCATATCCATCTACGTGTTGAATGAAGATGTGCAAGCGCGCGGTCTTTGTGCTCAAATTTCGAGCGATGTCATCATGGTCAGCTATACTGACTTCGTCAGGTTAACGGTAAAACACGCCTCTCAGATCGCCTGGTAGCATCTTTGCCGTTGTATATTTCTTGACACCCTTTCGGCATGGCCCTAAAATTTCGCGTCCTCATATTATATGAGGCGATTTATTACGTGTTTACGAAGCAAAAGCTAAAACCAGGAGCTATTTAATGGCAACAGTTAACCAGCTGGTTCGCAAACCACGTGCTCGCAAAGTTGCAAAAAGCAACGTGCCAGCGCTGGAAGCCTGCCCGCAGAAACGTGGTGTATGTACCCGTGTATATACCACCACTCCTAAGAAACCAAACTCCGCACTGCGTAAAGTATGCCGTGTGCGTTTGACTAACGGTTTTGAAGTTACCTCCTACATCGGTGGTGAAGGTCACAACCTGCAGGAACACTCCGTGATCCTGATCCGTGGCGGTCGTGTAAAAGACCTTCCGGGTGTTCGTTACCACACCGTTCGTGGTGCGCTTGACTGCTCCGGCGTTAAAGACCGTAAGCAAGCTCGCTCCAAGTATGGCGTGAAGCGTCCTAAGGCTTAATGGTTCTCCGTTAAGTAAGGCCAAACGTTTTATATTAATGTCAAACTCTTTGAGTTTTGGACAATCCTGAATTAACAACGGAGTATTTCCATGCCACGTCGTCGCGTCATTGGTCAGCGTAAAATCCTGCCAGATCCTAAGTTCGGATCAGAACTGCTGGCTAAATTTGTCAACATTCTGATGGTAGATGGTAAAAAATCTACTGCAGAATCAATCGTATACAGCGCGCTGGAGACCCTGGCTCAGCGTTCTGGTAAAAATGAACTGGAAGCATTCGAAGTTGCGCTCGAAAACGTGCGCCCAACTGTCGAAGTTAAGTCCCGCCGCGTAGGTGGTTCTACTTATCAGGTTCCAGTTGAAGTTCGTCCGGTCCGTCGTAATGCTCTGGCAATGCGTTGGATCGTAGAAGCTGCTCGTAAACGCGGTGATAAATCCATGGCTCTGCGCCTGGCGAACGAACTTTCTGACGCTGCAGACAACAAAGGTACTGCAGTTAAGAAACGTGAAGACGTTCACCGTATGGCAGAAGCCAACAAGGCGTTCGCACACTACCGTTGGTAATCCCTTCGGAGTATTAGTCACCAGGCGGGCGCTTCAGCGAAGCAGCCCGCTTTGGGTTACTTAACTGAACGCCTAAAAAGATAAACGAGGAATCAAATGGCTCGTACAACACCCATCGCACGCTACCGTAACATCGGTATCAGTGCGCACATCGACGCCGGTAAAACCACTACTACCGAACGTATTCTGTTCTACACCGGTGTAAACCACAAAATCGGTGAAGTTCACGACGGCGCCGCTACCATGGACTGGATGGAGCAGGAGCAGGAACGTGGTATTACCATCACTTCCGCAGCGACTACTGCATTCTGGTCTGGTATGGCTAAGCAGTATGAACCGCACCGCGTAAACATCATCGACACCCCAGGGCACGTTGACTTCACCATCGAAGTAGAACGTTCCATGCGTGTTCTTGACGGTGCGGTAATGGTTTACTGCGCAGTTGGTGGTGTTCAGCCACAGTCTGAAACCGTATGGCGTCAGGCTAACAAATACAAAGTTCCACGTATCGCGTTCGTTAACAAAATGGACCGTATGGGTGCGAACTTCCTGAAAGTTGTTGGTCAGATCAAAACCCGTCTGGGCGCGAACCCTGTTCCGCTGCAGCTGGCAATTGGTGCTGAAGAAGGTTTCACCGGTGTTGTTGACCTGGTGAAAATGAAAGCCATCAACTGGAACGAAGAAGACGCAGGCGTTACCTTCACTTATGAAGATATCCCAGCAGACATGCAGGACCTGGCTGACGAATGGCACCAGAACCTGATCGAGTCCGCTGCAGAAGCTTCAGAAGAGCTGATGGAGAAATACCTGGGTGGTGAAGAACTGACTGAAGAAGAGATCAAAAAAGCTCTGCGTCAGCGCGTTCTGAACAACGAAATCATCCTGGTAACCTGTGGTTCTGCGTTCAAGAACAAAGGTGTTCAGGCGATGCTGGATGCGGTAATTGATTACCTGCCATCCCCAATCGACGTACCTGCGATCAACGGTATCCTTGACGACGGTAAAGACACTCCGGCAGAACGTCACGCAAGCGACGATGAGCCGTTCTCTGCACTGGCGTTCAAAATTGCTACCGACCCGTTTGTTGGTAACTTGACCTTCTTCCGTGTGTATTCCGGTGTGGTTAACTCTGGTGATACCGTACTGAACTCCGTGAAAACTGCACGTGAGCGTTTCGGCCGTATCGTACAGATGCACGCTAACAAACGTGAAGAGATCAAAGAAGTTCGCGCGGGCGACATCGCTGCTGCAATCGGTCTGAAAGACGTAACTACCGGTGACACTCTGTGTGACCCAGATGCGCCTATCATTCTGGAACGTATGGAATTCCCAGAGCCGGTAATCTCCATCGCAGTAGAACCAAAAACCAAAGCTGACCAGGAAAAAATGGGTCTGGCTCTGGGCCGTCTGGCTAAAGAAGACCCATCATTCCGCGTATGGACTGATGAAGAATCTAACCAGACCATTATCGCCGGTATGGGTGAACTGCACCTCGACATCATCGTTGACCGCATGAAGCGTGAATTCAACGTTGAAGCGAACGTCGGTAAACCTCAGGTTGCTTACCGCGAAGCGATTCGCGCGAAAGTTACCGATATCGAAGGTAAGCACGCTAAGCAGTCTGGTGGTCGCGGTCAGTACGGTCATGTTGTTATCGACATGTACCCACTGGAGCCGGGTTCTAACCCGAAAGGCTACGAATTCATCAACGACATCAAGGGTGGTGTAATCCCTGGCGAATACATCCCTGCCGTTGATAAAGGTATCCAGGAACAGCTGAAATCTGGCCCGCTGGCTGGTTACCCGGTTGTTGACATGGGTGTTCGTCTGCACTTCGGTTCTTACCATGACGTTGACTCCTCTGAACTGGCGTTTAAACTGGCAGCTTCTCTGGCGTTTAAAGACGGCTTTAAGAAAGCGAAACCAGTTCTGCTTGAGCCTATCATGAAGGTTGAAGTAGAGACTCCTGAAGAGAACACTGGTGACGTTATCGGTGACTTGAGCCGCCGTCGTGGTATGCTCAAAGGTCAGGAATCCAACGTTACTGGCGTTGTGATCCACGCTGAAGTTCCGCTGTCCGAAATGTTCGGTTATGCAACTCAGCTGCGTTCACTGACCAAAGGCCGTGCTTCTTACTCCATGGAGTTCCTGAAGTACGACGATGCGCCGAACAACGTTGCTCAGGCCGTTATTGAAGCCCGTGGTAAATAATCCACAGGATTAAAACCTAAGTCCCGTGCTCTCTCCAAAGGGGAGAGCACTATAGTAAGGAATATAGCCGTGTCTAAAGAAAAATTTGAACGTACAAAACCGCACGTTAACGTCGGCACCATCGGCCACGTTGACCACGGTAAGACTACCCTGACTGCTGCAATCACTACCGTACTGGCTAAAACCTACGGCGGTGCTGCTCGTGCTTTCGACCAGATCGATAACGCACCAGAAGAAAAAGCTCGTGGTATCACCATCAACACTTCCCACGTTGAATATGACACCCCGACTCGCCACTACGCACACGTAGACTGCCCAGGCCACGCCGACTATGTTAAAAACATGATCACCGGTGCTGCGCAGATGGACGGCGCGATCCTGGTTGTTGCTGCGACTGATGGCCCTATGCCACAGACTCGTGAGCACATCCTGCTGGGTCGTCAGGTAGGCGTTCCTTACATCATCGTGTTCCTGAACAAATGCGACATGGTTGATGACGAAGAGCTGCTGGAACTGGTTGAAATGGAAGTTCGTGAACTTCTGTCCCAGTACGACTTCCCAGGTGATGATACCCCAATCATCCGTGGTTCTGCTCTGAAAGCGCTGGAAGGCGAAGCAGAGTGGGAAGCGAAAATCATCGAACTGGCTGGCTTCCTGGATTCTTACATCCCAGAACCAGAACGTGCTATCGACAAGCCGTTCCTGCTGCCAATCGAAGACGTATTCTCCATCTCCGGTCGTGGTACCGTTGTTACCGGTCGTGTAGAGCGCGGTATCATCAAAGTTGGTGAAGAAGTTGAAATCGTTGGTATCAAAGAGACTGCTAAGTCTACCTGTACTGGCGTTGAAATGTTCCGCAAACTGCTGGACGAAGGCCGTGCTGGTGAGAACGTTGGTGTTCTGCTGCGTGGTATCAAACGTGAAGAAATCGAACGTGGTCAGGTTCTGGCTAAGCCAGGCTCTATCAAGCCGCACACCAAGTTCGAATCTGAAGTGTACATTCTGTCCAAAGACGAAGGCGGCCGTCATACTCCGTTCTTCAAAGGCTACCGTCCACAGTTCTACTTCCGTACTACTGACGTGACCGGTACCATCGAACTGCCAGAAGGCGTTGAGATGGTAATGCCAGGCGACAACATCAAGATGGTTGTGACTCTGATCCACCCAATCGCGATGGACGACGGTCTGCGTTTCGCAATCCGTGAAGGCGGCCGTACTGTAGGTGCGGGCGTTGTTGCTAAAGTAATGAGCTAATTATTTATTAATTAGTTTTGCACTTGAAAAGGGCACTTCGGTGCCCTTTTTGCTTTTTGTTATTTATCCCCGCAATATTTTTCGCACGATTTGATCCCTTATTTCACGCGACTTCTCGCGTCTGGCTATTGTAATCATAATTATTCTCACTTACACTTTGTTCAGAAATTGAACGGGAGTGGTTATGTACGTTTGTTTGTGTAATGGCGTCAGCGATAAAAAAATTCGCCAGGCAGTACGCCAGTTTCATCCGCAGTCTTTCCAGCAATTAAGAAAATGCATTCCTATTGGAAATCAATGCGGTAAATGCGTTCGTGCTGCACGTGAGGTGATGGAAGACGAATTAATGCAAATGCCAGAGTTCAAAGAGATTGCCTGAGCCCGGATTTCTTTTTTGACATCCCGGTAGACCGTTCTACGCTTCAATAAGTGGAAGCGGAGGGTCTATATAATGAAAGGTGATGTTAAGATAATAAATTATCTCAATAAATTATTGGGAAACGAGCTTGTCGCAATCAACCAATACTTTCTCCATGCGAGAATGTTCAAAAACTGGGGCCTGATGCGCCTCAACGATATTGAATACCACGAATCCATCGATGAAATGAAACACGCCGATCAGTACATTGAGCGTATTCTGTTTCTTGAAGGGATCCCTAATCTACAAGACCTTGGCAAGCTGCATATCGGCGAAGATGTCGAAGAGATGCTGCAGTCCGACTTAAAGCTTGAACTGGACGGCGCGAAGGATCTGCGTGAAGCCATTGCCTATGCTGATAGCGTACATGACTACGTCAGCCGTGATATGTTGATTACCATCCTCACCGAGGAAGAACATCACATTGACTGGCTGGAGACCGAACTGGATCTGATCGGCAAAATTGGTTTGCAGAATTACCTGCAGTCGCAGATTAAGGTTGAAGGTTAAAAGCAGACAAGCCAGCCATAATAAAACCCGCCGCCCCCAGAAATGGTCCAAAAGGCAGCGGGTTTTTTATATTCTCCGCCTGATGCAGCCACAGTGCCTTCCCCACGATAAAGGCACACGCCAGCAACGTAGCCACCAACACGAGCAGCGGTAGAGATTGCCAGCCGTGCCAGGCGCCGAGTGCCGCCACATACTTTACGTCACCATACCCTAAGCCTTCACAGCGTCGCAGTGCGCGGTATCCCCAGTAAAAGAGAGCCATCGCGCAATAGCCTGCAATCGCTCCCCATAGTGCCTCGTTACTCCTTGTTGGATTCAGACAGAGCTGACTTAGTAACCCTCCCCAAAGCAAAGGGCAGGTAAAGCTGTTACGCAATAACCCGGCGCGGAAGTCTTGCCAGCACAGGATGATGTTGAGTACGGCATAGAGAAGATAGAAGGGGAGGGCCGGAAGCATCATTATTGGTTTCCATAAGAGGTCATGCCGACAGTGTGCGAGGCGAAGAGAGGGGCGGCAACGGCCGATGCGCGTTTTCACGAAGGGCTATCCAGACTCATACCCATCGTTGCAGTTTGTTCACCGATTCTGCTAGCCGCCTTCCAGGCTTTACTGACTAATTTATAAACGCGGCTTGCTTAGTATGGGTATACGTGTATAATGCGCGGGCTTGTCTAATATAGACAGCGGTTCAATATGAACCACCGGTACTGCGTAAGCGATACCAGACAATGTTCCCAATTGGGGAACTCTGTAAGAACGGTTACACTCTCCCATCAATCGTAATGGGTTTGAGGAGTAACTATTTCGTCTATAAAATAATTGGAGCTCTGGTCTCATGCAGAACCAAAGAATCCGTATCCGCCTGAAAGCGTTTGATCATCGTCTGATCGATCAATCAACCGCGGAAATCGTCGAGACTGCTAAGCGCACTGGTGCGCAAGTCCGTGGTCCGATCCCGCTGCCGACCCGCAAAGAGCGCTTTACCGTTCTGATCTCCCCGCACGTCAACAAAGACGCGCGTGATCAGTACGAAATTCGCACTCACAAGCGTCTGGTTGACATCGTTGAGCCAACTGAAAAAACCGTTGATGCTCTGATGCGTCTGGACCTGGCTGCCGGTGTAGACGTGCAGATCAGCCTGGGTTAATCAGGTCATCGAGCGATTGAGAGGTTGATACAATGATTGGTTTAGTCGGTAAAAAAGTGGGTATGACCCGCATCTTCACTGAAGATGGCGTTTCTATCCCAGTAACCGTTATCGAAGTTGAAGCAAACCGCGTTACTCAGATCAAAGATCTGGCTAACGATGGCTATCGCGCTGTTCAGGTTACCACTGGTGCTAAAAAAGCTAACCGTGTAACCAAGCCGGAAGCTGGTCACTTCGCTAAAGCTGGCGTAGAAGCTGGCCGCGGCCTGTGGGAGTTCCGTCTGGCAGATGGTGAAGAATACACCGTTGGTCAGGACATTAGCGTTGAACTGTTTGCTGACGTTAAAAAAGTTGACGTAACCGGTACCTCTAAAGGTAAAGGTTTCGCTGGTACCGTTAAGCGCTGGAACTTCCGTACCCAGGACGCTACTCACGGTAACTCCTTGTCTCACCGCGTTCCGGGTTCTATCGGTCAGAACCAGACTCCGGGCAAAGTGTTCAAAGGCAAGAAAATGGCAGGTCAGATGGGTAACGAACGTGTCACCGTTCAGAGCCTTGACGTAGTACGCGTTGACGCTGAGCGCAACCTGCTGCTGGTTAAAGGTGGTGTTCCGGGTGCGACCGGTTGCGACCTGATCGTTAAACCAGCTGTGAAGGCGTAAGGGGATAGCAATGGAATTAGTATTGAAAGACGCGCAGAGCGCGCTGACTGTTTCCGAAACTACCTTCGGTCGTGATTTCAACGAAGCGCTGGTTCACCAGGTTGTTGTTGCTTATGCAGCTGGTGCTCGTCAGGGTACTCGTGCTCAGAAGACTCGTGCTGAAGTAACTGGTTCAGGCAAAAAGCCATGGCGCCAGAAAGGTACCGGCCGTGCGCGTTCAGGTTCTATCAAGAGCCCGATCTGGCGTTCAGGTGGCGTGACCTTCGCTGCTCGTCCACAGGACCACAGTCAAAAAGTTAACAAAAAGATGTACCGCGGCGCGCTGAAAAGCATCCTGTCCGAACTGGTACGTCAGGATCGTCTGATCGTTGTCGAATCATTCTCTGTTGAAGCGCCTAAAACTAAGCTGCTGGCACAGAAACTGAAAGACATGGCTCTGGAAGATGTGCTGATCATCACCGGTGAGCTGGACGAAAACCTGTTCCTGGCTGCGCGCAACCTGCACAAGGTTGACGTACGCGATGCAACTGGTATCGACCCGGTTAGCCTGATCGCCTTCGACAAAGTCGTAATGACTGCTGATGCTGTTAAGCAAGTTGAGGAGATGCTGGCATGATTCGTGAAGAACGTCTGCTGAAGGTGCTGCGCGCACCGCACGTTTCTGAAAAAGCGTCTACTGCGATGGAAAAAACCAATACCATCGTTCTCAAAGTTGCCAAAGACGCGACCAAAGCAGAAATCAAAGCTGCTGTGCAGAAACTGTTTGAAGTCGAAGTCGAAGTCGTTAACACCCTGGTAGTTAAAGGGAAAGTTAAACGTCACGGACAGCGTATCGGTCGTCGTAGCGACTGGAAAAAAGCTTACGTCACCCTGAAGGAAGGCCAGAATCTGGACTTCGTCGGCGGCGCTGAGTAAGTCGGAGGAGTAATACAATGGCAGTTGTTAAATGTAAACCGACATCTCCGGGTCGTCGCCACGTCGTTAAAGTGGTCAACCCAGAGCTGCACAAGGGCAAACCTTTTGCTCCGCTGGTTGAAAAAAACAGCAAATCCGGTGGTCGTAACAACAATGGCCGCATCACCACTCGTCACATCGGTGGTGGTCACAAGCAGGCTTACCGTATTGTTGACTTCAAACGCAACAAAGACGGTATCCCGGCAATTGTTGAACGTCTTGAGTACGATCCGAACCGCTCCGCGAACATCGCGCTGGTTCTGTACAAAGACGGCGAACGTCGTTACATCCTGGCCCCTAAAGGCCTGAAAGCTGGCGACCAGATTCAGTCTGGCGTTGATGCTGCAATCAAAGCAGGTAACACCCTGCCGATGCGCAATATCCCGGTTGGTTCTACCGTTCATAACGTAGAAATGAAACCAGGTAAAGGCGGTCAGCTGGCACGTTCCGCTGGTACTTACGTTCAGATCGTTGCTCGCGATGGTGCTTATGTCACCCTGCGTCTGCGTTCTGGTGAAATGCGTAAAGTCGAAGCAGAATGCCGTGCAACTCTGGGCGAAGTTGGCAATGCTGAGCATATGCTGCGCGTTCTGGGTAAAGCAGGTGCTGCACGCTGGCGTGGTGTTCGTCCTACCGTTCGCGGTACCGCGATGAACCCAGTCGACCACCCACATGGTGGTGGTGAAGGTCGTAACTTTGGTAAGCACCCGGTATCCCCGTGGGGCCTGCAGACCAAAGGTAAGAAGACCCGCAGCAACAAGCGTACTGATAAATTCATCGTACGTCGCCGTAGCAAATAATTTTAGAGGATAAGCCATGCCACGTTCTCTCAAGAAAGGTCCTTTTATTGACCTGCACTTGCTGAAGAAGGTAGAGAAAGCGGTGGAAAGCGGAGACAAGAAGCCCCTGCGCACTTGGTCCCGTCGTTCAACGATCTTTCCTAACATGATCGGTTTGACCATCGCTGTCCATAATGGTCGTCAGCACGTTCCGGTATTTGTAACCGACGAAATGGTTGGTCACAAACTGGGTGAATTCGCACCGACTCGTACTTATCGCGGCCACGCTGCTGATAAAAAAGCGAAGAAGAAATAAGGTAGGAGGAAGAGATGGAAACTTTAGCTCAACATCGCCATGCTCGTTCTTCTGCTCAGAAGGTTCGCCTTGTTGCTGACCTGATTCGCGGTAAGAAAGTGTCGCAGGCGCTGGAAATTCTGACCTACACCAATAAGAAAGCGGCTGTACTGGTCAAGAAAGTTCTGGAATCTGCCATTGCTAACGCTGAACACAACGATGGCGCTGACATTGATGATCTGAAAGTTACGAAAATTTTCGTAGACGAAGGCCCAAGCATGAAGCGCATTATGCCGCGTGCTAAAGGTCGTGCAGATCGCATCCTGAAGCGCACCAGCCACATCACTGTGGTTGTGTCCGATCGCTGAGACTCTGGAGACTAGCAATGGGTCAGAAAGTACATCCTAATGGTATTCGCCTGGGTATTGTAAAACCATGGAACTCTACTTGGTTTGCGAACACCAAAGAATTCGCTGACAACCTGGACAGCGATTTTAAAGTACGTCAGTACCTGACTAAGGAACTGGCTAAGGCGTCCGTATCTCGTATCGTTATCGAGCGTCCGGCTAAGAGCATCCGTGTGACCATTCACACTGCTCGCCCGGGCATCGTTATCGGTAAGAAAGGCGAAGACGTAGAAAAACTGCGCAAGGTCGTAGCGGATATCGCTGGCGTTCCTGCACAGATCAATATCGCTGAAGTTCGTAAGCCTGAACTGGACGCTAAATTGGTTGCTGACAGCATCACTTCACAGCTGGAACGTCGCGTTATGTTCCGTCGTGCTATGAAGCGTGCTGTACAGAACGCAATGCGTCTGGGCGCGAAGGGTATTAAAGTTGAAGTTAGCGGCCGTCTGGGCGGCGCGGAAATCGCACGTACCGAATGGTACCGCGAAGGTCGCGTACCTCTGCACACTCTGCGTGCTGACATCGACTACAACACCTCTGAAGCGCACACCACTTACGGTGTAATCGGCGTTAAGGTATGGATCTTCAAAGGTGAGATCCTGGGTGGTATGGCTGCTGTTGAACAACCGGAACCGGCTGCTCAACCTAAAAAGCAGCAGCGTAAAGGCCGTAAATAAGGAGCGTCGCTGATGTTACAACCAAAGCGTACAAAATTCCGTAAAGTGCACAAAGGCCGTAACCGCGGTCTGGCGCAGGGTACGGATGTTAGCTTCGGCAGCTTCGGCCTGAAAGCTGTTGGCCGTGGTCGTCTGACTGCACGTCAGATCGAAGCAGCACGTCGTGCAATGACCCGTGCAGTTAAGCGTCAAGGTAAGATCTGGATCCGTGTATTCCCGGACAAACCGATCACCGAGAAACCGCTGGCAGTGCGTATGGGTAAAGGTAAAGGTAACGTGGAGTATTGGGTTGCCTTGATCCAGCCGGGTAAAGTCCTGTATGAAATGGACGGTGTCCCGGAAGAGCTGGCCCGTGAAGCATTCGGCCTCGCTGCAGCGAAACTGCCGATCAAAACCACCTTTGTAACTAAGACGGTGATGTAATGAAAGCAAAAGAGCTGCGTGAAAAAAGCGTTGAAGAGCTGAACGCTGAGCTGCTGAACCTGCTGCGTGAGCAGTTCAACCTGCGCATGCAGGCTGCCAGTGGCCAGCTGCAACAGACTCACCTGCTGAAGCAGGTTCGTCGTGATGTTGCACGCGTTAAGACTTTACTGACTCAGAAGGCGGGTGCGTAATGACCGATAAAATCCGTACTCTGCAAGGTCGCGTAGTTAGCGCAAAAATGGAGAAATCCATTGTTGTTGCTATCGAACGTATGGTGAAACACCCGGTATACGGCAAATTCATCAAACGTACGACCAAACTGCACGTACATGACGAGAACAACGAATGTGGTATCGGCGACAAGGTTGAAATCCGTGAATGCCGTCCACTGTCCAAGACTAAGTCCTGGACGCTGGTTCGCGTTGTAGAGAAAGCGGTTCTGTAATACAGTACTCGTTCTCGATACGAATAAACGGCTCAGCGATGAGCCGTTTATTTTTTCTACCCTTATCGTTGAAGCGGTGTTATAATGCCGCGCCCTCGATATGGGGCTTTTTAACGACCTGAATTCGGGTCTCAGTAGTAGTTGACATTAGCGGAGCACTAAAATGATCCAAGAACAGACTATGCTGAACGTCGCCGACAACTCCGGTGCACGTCGCGTAATGTGTATCAAGGTTCTGGGTGGCTCGCACCGTCGCTACGCAGGCGTAGGCGACATCATCAAGATCACCATCAAGGAAGCAATTCCACGTGGTAAGGTCAAAAAAGGTGATGTGCTGAAGGCGGTAGTGGTGCGCACCAAGAAGGGTGTTCGTCGCCCGGACGGTTCTGTCATTCGCTTCGATGGTAATGCATGCGTTATTTTAAACAATAACAGCGAGCAACCTATCGGTACGCGTATTTTTGGGCCGGTAACTCGTGAACTTCGTAACGAGAAGTTCATGAAAATTATCTCTCTGGCACCAGAAGTACTCTAAGGAGCGAATCATGGCAGCGAAAATCCGTCGTGATGACGAAGTTATCGTGTTAACCGGTAAAGATAAAGGTAAACGCGGTAAAGTTAAGAATGTCTTGTCTTCCGGCAAGGTTATCGTTGAAGGTATCAACCTGGTTAAGAAACACCAGAAGCCGGTTCCGGCTCTGAACCAACCAGGTGGCATTGTAGAGAAAGAAGCAGCTATTCAGATCTCTAACATTGCACTGTTCAACGCGGCTACCGGCAAGGCTGACCGTGTAGGCTTTAGATTCGAAGACGGCAAAAAAGTCCGTTTCTTCAAGTCTAACAGCGAAACTATCAAGTAATTTGGAGTAGTACGATGGCGAAACTGCATGATTACTACAAAGACGAAGTAGTCGCTAAACTCATGTCTGAGTTTAACTACAATTCTGTCATGCAAGTCCCTCGGGTCGAGAAGATCACCCTGAACATGGGTGTTGGTGAAGCGATCGCTGACAAGAAACTGCTGGATAACGCAGCAGCTGATCTGACAGCAATCTCCGGTCAAAAGCCGTTGATCACCAAAGCACGCAAATCAGTTGCAGGCTTCAAAATCCGTCAGGGCTATCCGATCGGCTGTAAAGTAACTCTGCGTGGCGAACGCATGTGGGAGTTCTTTGAGCGCCTGATCACTATTGCTGTACCACGTATCCGTGACTTCCGTGGCTTGTCCGCTAAGTCATTCGACGGCCGTGGTAACTACAGCATGGGTGTCCGTGAGCAGATCATCTTCCCAGAAATCGACTACGATAAAGTCGACCGCGTACGTGGTTTGGATATTACCATCACCACTACTGCGAAATCTGACGAAGAAGGCCGTGCTCTGCTGGCTGCCTTTGACTTCCCGTTCCGCAAGTAAGGTAGGGTTACTGAATGGCTAAGCAATCAATGAAAGCACGCGAAGTAAAGCGCGTAGCTTTAGCTGATAAATTCTTCGCTAAACGCGCTGAACTCAAAGCTATCATCTCTGATGTGAACGCAACCGACGAAGATCGTTGGAATGCTGTTCTGAAGCTGCAGTCTCTGCCGCGTGATTCCAGCCCGTCTCGTCAGCGTAAACGCTGCCGTCAAACTGGTCGTCCGCATGGCTATGTGGGCAAGTTCGGGTTGAGCCGTATCAAGCTTCGTGAAGCCGCTATGCGCGGTGAAGTACCAGGCTTGAAAAAGGCTAGCTGGTAATTACCAATTGAATCACGGGAGTAAAGACAGATGAGCATGCAAGATCCGATCGCGGATATGCTGACCCGTATCCGTAACGGTCAGGCCGCGAATAAAGCTGCGGTCACCATGCCTTCCTCCAAGCTGAAAGTGGCAATTGCCAACGTGCTGAAGGAAGAAGGTTTTATTGAAGATTTTAAAGTTGAAGGCGACACCAAGCCGGAACTGGAACTTACTCTTAAGTATTTCCAGGGTAAAGCTGTTGTAGAAAGCATTCAGCGTGTTAGTCGCCCAGGTCTGCGTATTTATAAGCGCAAAGACGAGCTGCCAAAAGTTATGGCTGGCATGGGTATCGCGGTTGTTTCTACCTCTAAAGGTGTTATGACTGATCGTGCAGCGCGCCAGGCTGGTCTTGGTGGCGAAATTATCTGCTACGTAGCCTAATCGGAGGAAAAAATGTCTCGTGTTGCTAAAGCACCGGTCGTTGTTCCTGCCGGCGTTGATGTAAAAATCAACGGTCAGGTTATTACGATCAAAGGTAAGAACGGCGAGCTGACTCGTACTCTCAACGATGCTGTTGAAGTTAAACAGGCAGATAATGCCCTGACCTTCGGTCCACGTGATGGTTACGTAGACGGCTGGGCTCAGGCTGGTACCGCGCGTGCCCTGCTGAACTCAATGGTTATCGGTGTTACCGAAGGCTTCACTAAAAAGCTTCAGCTGGTTGGTGTAGGTTATCGTGCAGCGATCAAAGGGAATTCAGTAAGCCTGTCTTTAGGCTTCTCTCACCCTGTTGAGCATCAGCTGCCTGCAGGTATTACTGCTGAATGTCCGACTCAAACTGAAATCGTGCTGAAAGGCGCTGATAAGCAGGTGATCGGTCAGGTAGCAGCTGATCTGCGCGCCTACCGTCGTCCTGAGCCTTATAAAGGCAAGGGTGTTCGTTACGCCGACGAAGTCGTGCGTACCAAAGAGGCTAAGAAGAAGTAAGGTAACACTATGGATAAGAAATCTGCTCGTATCCGTCGTGCGACCCGCGCACGCCGCAAGCTCCAGGAGCTGGGTGCAACTCGCCTGGTGGTACATCGTACCCCGCGTCATATTTACGCACAGGTCATTGCACCAAACGGTTCCGAAGTTCTGGTAGCTGCTTCTACTGTAGAAAAAGCTATCGCTGAACAACTGAAGTACACCGGTAACAAAGACGCTGCAGCAGCTGTGGGTAAAGCTGTCGCTGAACGCGCTCTGGAAAAAGGCATCAAAGATGTGTCCTTTGACCGTTCCGGGTTCCAATATCATGGTCGCGTCCAGGCACTGGCAGATGCTGCCCGTGAAGCTGGCCTTCAGTTCTAAGGTAGAGGTGTAAGATGGCTCACATCGAAAAACAAGCTGGCGAACTGCAGGAAAAGCTGATCGCGGTAAACCGCGTATCTAAAACCGTTAAAGGTGGTCGTATTTTCTCCTTCACAGCTCTGACTGTAGTTGGTGATGGTAACGGTCGCGTTGGTTTTGGTTACGGTAAAGCGCGTGAAGTTCCAGCAGCGATCCAGAAAGCGATGGAAAAAGCCCGTCGCAATATGATTAACGTCGCGCTGAATACCGGCACCCTGCAGCACCCAGTTAAGGGTACTCACACGGGTTCTCGTGTATTCATGCAGCCGGCTTCTGAAGGTACCGGTATCATCGCCGGTGGTGCAATGCGCGCCGTCCTGGAAGTCGCTGGGGTTCGTAACGTTCTGGCTAAAGCGTATGGTTCCACCAACCCGATTAACGTGGTTCGTGCAACTATCGACGGTCTGGAAAATATGAAATCTCCGGAAATGGTCGCTGCCAAGCGTGGTAAATCCGTTGAAGAAATTCTGGGGAAATAAACCATGGCAAAGACTATTAAAATTACTCAAACCCGCAGTGCAATCGGTCGTCTGCCGAAACACAAGGCAACGCTGCTTGGCCTGGGTCTGCGTCGTATTGGTCACACCGTAGAACGCGAGGATACTCCTGCTGTTCGTGGTATGGTCAACGCGGTTTACTTCATGGTTAAAGTTGAGGAGTAAGAGATGCGTTTAAATACTCTGTCTCCGGCCGAAGGCTCTAAAAAGGCGGGTCGCCGTCTGGGTCGTGGTATCGGTTCTGGCCTCGGCAAAACCGGCGGTCGTGGTCACAAAGGTCAGAAGTCTCGTTCTGGCGGTGGCGTACGTCGTGGTTTCGAGGGTGGCCAGATGCCACTGTACCGTCGTCTGCCGAAGTTCGGCTTCACTTCTCGCAAATCAGCGATTACAGCGGAAGTCCGTCTGTCTGACCTGGCGAAAGTGGAAGGCGGTATTGTTGACCTGAACACGCTGAAAGCAGCTAACATTATCGGTATTCAGATCGAGTTCGCGAAAGTGATCCTGTCTGGTGAGGTTTCTACCCCGGTAACTGTTCGTGGCCTGCGTGTTACTAAAGGCGCTCGTGCTGCTATCGAAGCTGCTGGCGGTAAAATCGAGGAATAAGTAGCAGATGGCTAAACAACCGGGATTAGATTTTCAAAGTGCCAAAGGTGGCTTAGGCGAGCTGAAACGCAGACTGTTGTTTGTAATCGGTGCGCTTATTGTGTTCCGTATTGGCTCTTTTATTCCGATCCCTGGTATTGATGCCGCTGTACTTGCCAAACTGCTTGAGCAACAGCGAGGCACTATCATTGAAATGTTCAACATGTTCTCTGGTGGTGCTCTCAGCCGTGCTTCTATCTTTGCCCTGGGTATCATGCCGTATATTTCGGCATCGATTATTATCCAGCTGCTGACGGTGGTTCATCCAACGCTGGCAGAAATCAAGAAAGAAGGGGAGTCTGGTCGTCGTAAGATCAGCCAGTACACCCGTTACGGCACTCTGGTGCTGGCAATATTCCAGTCAATCGGTATTGCTACCGGTTTACCGAATATGCCTGGTATGCAGGGCCTGGTAATCAATCCAGGCTTTGCATTCTATTTCACCGCTGTTGTGAGTCTGGTTACAGGGACTATGTTCCTGATGTGGCTCGGCGAACAGATTACTGAGCGTGGTATCGGCAACGGTATCTCAATCATTATCTTCGCTGGTATCGTTGCGGGACTCCCGCCAGCCATTGCCCATACTATCGAGCAAGCGCGTCAAGGCGACCTGCACTTCCTCCTGTTGCTGTTGGTTGCAGTATTAGTGTTTGCAGTGACGTTCTTTGTTGTATTTGTTGAACGTGGTCAACGCCGCATTGTGGTAAACTACGCGAAACGTCAGCAAGGTCGTCGTGTCTATGCTGCACAGAGCACACATTTACCGCTGAAAGTGAATATGGCCGGGGTAATCCCAGCAATCTTCGCTTCCAGTATTATTCTGTTCCCTGCGACCATCGCGTCATGGTTCGGGGGCGGTACCGGTTGGAACTGGCTGACAACAATTTCGCTGTATTTGCAGCCTGGGCAACCGCTTTATGTGTTACTCTATGCGTCTGCAATCATCTTCTTCTGTTTCTTCTACACGGCGTTGGTCTTCAACCCGCGTGAAACAGCAGATAACCTGAAGAAGTCCGGTGCATTTGTACCAGGAATTCGTCCGGGAGAGCAAACGGCGAAGTATATCGATAAAGTAATGACTCGCCTGACTCTCGTTGGTGCGTTGTATATTACTTTTATCTGCCTGATCCCGGAGTTCATGCGTGATGCAATGAAAGTGCCGTTCTACTTCGGTGGGACATCGCTACTGATCGTTGTTGTCGTGATTATGGACTTTATGGCTCAAGTGCAAACTCTGATGATGTCAAGTCAGTACGAGTCTGCATTGAAGAAGGCGAACCTCAAAGGCTATAGCCGCTAAAAGGTCGCCCGAGAAGTTACGGAGAGTAAAAATGAAAGTTCGTGCTTCCGTCAAGAAATTATGCCGTAACTGCAAAATCGTTAAGCGTGATGGTGTCATCCGTGTGATTTGCAGCGCCGAGCCGAAGCATAAACAGCGCCAAGGCTGATTTATTCGCATATTTTTCTTGCAAAGTTGGGTTGAGCTGGCTAGATTAGCCAGCCAATCTTTTGTATGTCTGTACGTTTCCATTTGAGTATCCTGAAAACGGGCTTTTCAGCATGGTGCGTACATATTAAATAGTAGGAGTGCATAGTGGCCCGTATAGCAGGCATTAACATTCCTGATCAGAAACATGCTGTGATCGCGTTAACCTCGATCTATGGCGTCGGCAAGACCCGTTCTAAAGCCATCCTGGCTGCTGCGGGTATCGCTGAAAATGTTAAGATCAGTGAGCTGTCTGAAGGACAAATCGACACGCTGCGTGACGAAGTTGCCAAATTTGTCGTTGAAGGTGATCTGCGCCGTGAAATTAGCATGAGCATCAAGCGCCTGATGGATCTTGGTTGCTATCGCGGTTTGCGTCATCGTCGTGGTCTCCCGGTTCGCGGCCAGCGTACCAAGACCAACGCACGTACCCGTAAGGGTCCGCGCAAACCGATCAAGAAATAATCGGGGTGATTGAATAATGGCAAAGGCACCAGTTCGTGCACGTAAGCGTGTAAGAAAACAAGTCTCTGATGGCGTGGCTCATATCCATGCTTCTTTTAACAACACCATCGTAACTATTACCGATCGTCAGGGTAATGCGCTGGGTTGGGCAACAGCCGGTGGTTCCGGTTTCCGTGGTTCGCGTAAATCCACTCCGTTTGCAGCTCAGGTTGCAGCAGAGCGTTGCGCTGACGCCGTTAAAGAATACGGCATCAAGAATCTGGAAGTTATGGTTAAAGGTCCGGGTCCAGGCCGCGAATCTACTATTCGTGCTCTGAACGCCGCTGGTTTCCGCATCACTAATATTACTGATGTGACTCCGATCCCTCATAACGGTTGTCGTCCGCCGAAGAAACGTCGCGTATAACGCTTCGTTTTCCAGGTTTGTTGGAGAAAGAAAATGGCAAGATATTTGGGTCCTAAGCTCAAGCTGAGCCGTCGTGAGGGCACCGACTTATTCCTTAAGTCTGGCGTTCGCGCGATCGATACCAAGTGTAAAATTGAACAAGCTCCTGGCCAGCACGGTGCGCGTAAACCGCGTCTGTCTGACTATGGTGTGCAGTTGCGTGAAAAGCAAAAAGTTCGTCGTACCTACGGCGTGCTGGAGCGTCAGTTCCGTAACTATTACAAAGAAGCAGCACGTCTGAAAGGCAACACCGGTGAAAACCTGTTGGCTCTGCTGGAAGGTCGTCTGGACAACGTAGTATACCGTATGGGCTTTGGCGCCACTCGTGCAGAAGCACGTCAGCTGGTTAGCCATAAAGCAGTCATGGTAAACGGTCGTGTTGTTAACATCGCTTCTTATCAGGTTAAAGCGAATGACGTTGTTAGCATCCGTGAGAAAGCGAAAAAGCAATCTCGCGTTAAAGCCGCTCTGGAGCTGGCTGAACAGCGTGAAAAGCCAACCTGGCTGGAAGTTGATGCTGGCAAGATGGAAGGCACGTTCAAGCGTCAGCCTGAGCGTTCTGATCTGTCTGCGGACATTAACGAACACCTGATCGTCGAGCTTTACTCCAAGTAAAGCTTAGTACCAAAGAGAGGACACAATGCAGGGTTCTGTGACAGAGTTTCTAAAACCGCGCCTGGTAGATATCGAGCAAGTGAGTTCGACGCACGCCAAGGTGACCCTTGAGCCTTTAGAGCGTGGCTTTGGCCATACTCTGGGTAACGCACTGCGCCGTATTCTGCTCTCATCGATGCCGGGTTGCGCGGTGACCGAGGTTGAGATTGATGGTGTACTTCATGAGTACAGCACCAAAGAAGGCGTTCAGGAAGATATCCTTGAAATCCTGCTCAACCTGAAAGGGCTGGCGGTGAGAGTTCAGGGTAAAGATGAAGTTATTCTTACCTTGAATAAATCTGGCATTGGCCCTGTGACCGCAGCCGATATCACCCATGATGGTGATGTCGAAATCGTCAAGCCGCAGCACGTGATCTGCCACCTGACCGATGAGAACGCAGCTATCAGCATGCGTATCAAAGTTCAGCGCGGTCGCGGTTATGTGCCGGCTTCTGCCCGAATTCATTCGGAAGAAGATGAGCGCCCGATCGGCCGTCTGTTGGTCGACGCATGCTACAGCCCTGTAGAGCGTATTGCCTACAATGTTGAAGCAGCGCGTGTAGAACAGCGTACCGACCTGGACAAGCTGGTCATCGAAATGGAAACCAACGGCACAATCGATCCTGAAGAGGCGATTCGTCGTGCGGCAACCATCCTGGCAGAACAACTGGAAGCTTTCGTTGACTTACGTGATGTACGTCAGCCGGAAGTGAAAGAAGAGAAACCAGAATTCGATCCGATCCTGCTGCGCCCTGTTGACGATCTGGAATTGACTGTCCGCTCTGCTAACTGCCTCAAGGCAGAAGCTATCCACTATATCGGTGATCTGGTACAGCGTACCGAGGTTGAGCTTCTTAAGACGCCTAACCTGGGTAAAAAATCTCTTACCGAGATTAAAGACGTGCTGGCCTCACGTGGTCTTTCTCTGGGCATGCGCCTGGAAAATTGGCCGCCGGCAAGCATTGCTGACGAGTAACCGGATCACAGGTTAAGGTTTTACTGAGAAGGATAAGGTCATGCGCCATCGTAAGAGTGGTCGTCAACTGAACCGCAACAGCAGCCATCGCCAGGCTATGTTCCGCAACATGGCAGGTTCACTGGTTCGTCATGAAATCATCAAGACGACCCTGCCTAAAGCGAAAGAACTGCGTCGCGTAGTTGAGCCGCTGATTACTCTTGCCAAGACTGATAGCGTTGCTAATCGTCGTCTGGCATTCGCCCGTACTCGTGATAACGAGATCGTGGCAAAACTGTTTAACGAACTGGGCCCGCGTTTCGCGAGCCGTACCGGTGGTTACACTCGCATTCTGAAGTGTGGCTTCCGTGCAGGCGACAACGCGCCGATGGCTTACATCGAGCTGGTTGATCGTTCAGAATCGAAAGCAGAAGCAGCTGCAGAGTAATCTGTAGTAAAGTAAAAAAACCCGCCTCGGCGGGTTTTTTTATATCCCCGTTACCCCCACCCTTCTACAATAGTCGTATCTTTTCTGTTCATTTCTCCGGAGTAGGTACATGTGGTTACTGGATCAATGGGCCGAACGCCATATTACCGATGCGCAGCGCAAAGGTGAGTTTGATAACCTGCCAGGTCAGGGTGAACCACTGGTGCTTGACGATGATTCCGCCGTACCCGAAGCGTTACGTTCTGGCTATCGGTTGTTGAAGAACGCGGGGTGTTTGCCCCCAGAACTTGAGCAGCGTAAGCAGGCAGTTGAATTAGCCGATTTGCTGAAAGGTATTCGTCGGGAAGATGCGCGCTATCAGGAACTGAGCCGTCGACTGGCGCTAATGGAACTGAAATTGCAGCAAGCAGGATTAAGTACTGATTTTCTGCGCGGTGACTATGCCGATAAGCTGATGAGTAAAATTAACGAGGAGTAGCTATGTACCGCATTGGTGAACTGTCAAAGCTTGCCGGCGTGACGCCGGATACCGTGCGCTATTATGAAAAACAGCAGATGATGAGCCATGATATTCGCACTGAAGGCGGCTTTCGCCTTTATACTGCGGACGATCTTCAGCGCCTGAAGTTTATTCGCTATGCCCGACAGTTGGGGTTTACTCTTGAGTCGATCCGCGAATTACTTTCGATCCGCGTGGATCCCGCTCACCACACCTGCCAGGAATCAAAAGGGATCGTACAGGCTCGCTTGAGCGAAGTTGAATCTCGAATCGAAGAACTGCAGGCGATGCAGCGCGCGCTAAAACAGCTGAATGATGCCTGCTGTGGGACTGCGCATAGCAGCCAACATTGCTCTATTCTCGGGATTCTGGAAGAGGGGGCGGGGGCATCGTAAAATGTGAGTTGAGTGTTTACATAATTAGATCTACACTCGCCGCGTAATAAACACACAATCAGGAGATGTTATGAGCCGCTATCAGCATACGAAGGGGCAAATTAAAGACAATGCCATCGAAGCCCTATTACATGACCCGCTGTTTCGTCAGCGCGTAGAGAAAAATAAGAAAGGTAAAGGCAGCTATCTGCGGAAAGAAAAACACGGTAAGGGGTACGGGCGGGAGGCCAGTGGCAAACAAGCGATGCGCTTTTTTACCACTGGCTTTCTGCTTTCTGCGGCCTGATTAAGAACGGTTGTTCTGTTCTTTCAGCAGGTCACGAATTTCAGACAGCAGGACTTCTTCTTTGGTTGGTGCAGGAGCAGCAGCTGGCTCCTCTTTCTTACGGTTAAGCTTGTTGATAAGTTTTATCGCCATAAAGATGGCGAAGGCAACAATCACAAAATCGAAGATGTTCTGAATGAACACGCCATAATGCATGACGACTGCTGGTACATCACCTTGCGCATCGCGCAGCGTTACCGCGAACTGCTTGAAATCAATCCCACCAATGAGCAGCCCCAGCGGCGGCATGATGATGTCCGCAACTAATGACGATACAATCTTGCCAAACGCTGCACCAATAATGACACCCACTGCCAAATCGACAACATTTCCTCGCATCGCGAATTCGCGAAACTCTTTAATAATGCTCATTTTATTCTCCCTTGTGCTAGCTGACGTTTATAAGTTTAACAAATGTTTATCTATTTTCCATTGGTGATAATAAATATGGCAGTATCAATTAACCCTTAAATAATAGCGGGTTAATAAAAAAGGCGCTCTATTGAGCGCCTTTGGGTAATTAAAGGAAGAAGGGACTTGGCTGGAACAAGCGTTCCACGTCCGAAATATATTTTTTATCGGTCAGGAACATAATCACGTGGTCGCCTTGCTCAATGCGTAAATTGTCATTAGCAATCATCACGTCATTTCCGCGTACCACCGCGCCAATAATAGTACCTGGCGGCAGTTTGATTTCATCGATAACGCGGCCCACTACGCGCGAAGTACTTTCATCACCGTGCGCGACGGCTTCAATGGCTTCGGCAACGCCGCGGCGAAGAGAGGAAACGCCCACAATATCCGCTTTACGCACGTGGCTCAGCAGTGCGGAGATCGTTGCCTGCTGCGGGGAGATCGCAATATCGATAACGCTCCCCTGCACCAAATCAACGTAGGCTTTACGTTGAATCAGCACCATCACTTTCTTGGCGCCCATTCGCTTGGCCAGCATCGCTGACATGATATTGGCTTCATCATCGTTGGTGACGGCAATAAACAGATCAACTTGATCGATATGTTCTTCCGCCAGCAGTTCTTGATCCGATGCATCGCCAAAGAAAACGATCGTATTCTGCAGCTTTTCAGCAAGCTCCGCCGCACGCTGTTGATTACGTTCAATCAACTTCACGCTGTAATCTTTTTCCAGCTGGCGCGCCAGGCCTGCACCGATGTTCCCGCCGCCGACCAGCATAATGCGCTTGTACGGTTTCTCCAGACGCTGAAGCTCGCTCATTACCGCTCGAATATGCTGCGATGCGGCAATAAAGAAGACTTCATCCCCAGCCTCAACGATAGTTGAGCCCTGCGGGCGAATAGGTCGGTCGTGACGGAAAATAGCGGCTACGCGGGTATCGATATGCGGCATATGTTCGCGCATAGTCGAAAGCGCATTACCCACCAGAGGCCCGCCGTAGTAGGCTTTAACGACAGCCAGGCTCACCTTACCTTCGGCAAAGTTTACCACCTGCAGCGCGCCTGGGTACTCAATCAGGCGGTAGATGTTATCGATAACCAGCTGTTCTGGTGCAATCAGGTGATCGATAGGTACGGCATCGCTGTGGAACAGTTTCTCCGCATCGCGTACATAGTCCGGGGAACGGATACGGGCGATACGGTTTGGCGTGTTGAACAGTGAGTAGGCCACCTGGCAGGCAACCATGTTGGTTTCATCTGAACTGGTCACCGCGACGAGCATATCGGCATCATCGGCACCTGCTTCGCGCAGTACCCGGGGATGAGAAGCGTGACCCTGAACCACGCGCAGGTCGAATTTATCCTGCAGGCTGCGCAGCCGCTCGCCGTTAGTATCGACAATCGTGATGTCGTTATTTTCCCCGACCAGGTTTTCCGCCAGTGTGCCGCCAACCTGTCCGGCACCCAGAATGATAATTTTCATCAGTTGCGACCCGTTATCTCATCACTTCTTGATTAGCTTAGCGTAGAAGAAACCATCGCCTTCTTCTGCACCCGGTAAATTCTGTTGGCCAGGCTGTTCAGGTGTACCTGTATCGCTGAGCACGGCATCAGGTGTCCGCGCCAGGAACGCGGCAATTTGCTGCTGATTCTCTTCTGGCAGGATAGAACAGGTTGCATAAACTAACGTACCGCCCGGCTTCAGGTGAGCCCAGGTAGCATTGAGAATTTCAGCCTGCAGCTGAGCCAGCTCAGGGATATCGCGGTCGCGGCGCAGCCACTTGATGTCCGGGTGACGACGAATAACCCCGGTGGCGGAGCATGGCGCATCCAGCAGGATACGATCGAACAACTGCTCGCCGCACCATTGCTCTGGATAGCGGCCATCGCCCTGCTTAACGGTTGCCTTCATGCCAAGACGTTTAAGGTTGTCGTAAACGCGTGACAGGCGCTTTTCATCAACATCAACCGCCAGCACGTCAGCCTGTGGTGCGACTTCCAGGATATGTGTGGTTTTCCCCCCTGGCGCGCAGCATAGATCCAGGATCTGCTCACCGTTTTCCGGCTGTAGATAACGCATGCAGCCCTGAGCGGAAGCGTCCTGTACGGTAACCCAGCCCTGCTCGAAGCCTGGTAATGCTAACACCGATGCAGGTGTTTCCAGACGCACGGCATCTGGATAATCCGGGTGCGGGAAACCGGTCATGCCTGCTTCCGTCAGTAAGTCTAACCAGGCATCGCGGGTATGGTGATTACGGTTGACGCGTAGCCACATTGGCGGGCGTTGGTTGTTGGCCTCAAGAATGGCTTCCCACTGCTGCGGATAGGCATTCTTGATGCGTTTCACTAGCCAGGACGGGTGCAGAAAACGCAGTTCGCTTTGGGAGAATTCAGACAGCAGCTCTTCCTGACGACGTTGAAACTGGCGTAATACTCCGTTGATCAGCCCTTTGAGCTGCGGACGCTTGATGACCACGGCACCTTCAACGGTTTCGGCCAGCGCGGCGTGCGCGGGAATACGGGTATGCAGCAACTGATAAAAACCAACCATAATCAGATAGTGGACGGTGCGCTGTTTGCCCGTCATCGGGCGCTCCATCAGCTGCTGGATCATCCATTCCAGCTGAGAGAGTGTGCGCAGCACGCCGAAGCACAGCTCTTGCAATAGTGCTTTATCTTTATCGGCCACTTTTTGCTGCAATGCAGGCAGCACGTTGCTTAACGACTGGCCCTTTTCGACGACCTGCTCTACGGCCTGCGCCGCCATACTGCGTAAATTAAGATGTTTTTTCATAACCGCAAAAATAAAAATGCCCGGAGACTCCGGGCTTTAAAAGGTATGAACCGTCAAAGCAGACGGTTACCGGGAATGAACCACTCCCGACGTGAATTCAGCAGATCCTGTGCGCTCATCGCCTTCTTACCCGCTGGCTGTAGCGAAATAAGGTTGAGGATACCGTCACCGGTTGCGACCTGAATTCCCTGGCGACTCGCTTCCAGGATGGTACCTGGCTCGGCGCCGGCGGGTTTATCAATCACCGTCGCCTGCCAGATTTTTACCGGCTGCTCATCAATGACGATGTAGCTCATCGGCCACGGGTTGAAGGCGCGGATGCAGCGCTCAAGCTGTGCTGCGCTGAGCGTCCAGTCAACAAGCGCTTCTTCTTTGCTGAGCTTCTCAGCGTAGCTGACCAATGCTTCATCCTGAACTTCAGGCTTAGCCGCGCCGGTCGCCAGCAGATGCAGCGTATGCAGCAGTCCCTGCGGGCCCAGTTCTGCCAGTTTGTCGTAGAGGCTGGCGCTGGTATCTTCAGCGGTAATCGGGCAGGAGAGCTTATGCAGCATATCGCCCGTGTCCAGACCTACGTCCATCTGCATAATGGTGACGCCGGTTTCACTATCACCTGCCCAGAGCGAACGCTGAATGGGTGCAGCACCACGCCAGCGCGGCAGCAAGGAACCGTGAACGTTAATACAGCCGAGGCGCGGCATAGCCAGCACGGCTTTCGGCAGGATAAGCCCGTAGGCGACCACGACCATCACGTCAGCCTGCAGGTCAGCGACCAGCTTCTGGTTTTCTTCAGGGCGCAGTGAGACTGGCTGGAAGACCGGAATACCTTTCTCTTCCGCCAGCACTTTGACCGGGCTTGGCATCAGTTTCTTACCGCGACCGGCAGGGCGGTCTGGCTGGGTAAATACACCAACGACCTGGTGCTCAGACGACAACAGCGCGTCAAGATGACGCGCTGCAAAGTCAGGGGTACCCGCAAAAATAATACGTAGTGAATCTGACACGTTAATCCTTATCCTTAGGCACGCGCGTTCAGGCGATCCAGTTTCTCAACTTTCTGGCGAATACGTTGCTGTTTTAACGGAGAAAGATAATCGATAAACAGTTTACCGACTAAGTGGTCCATTTCATGCTGAATGCAGATAGCCAGCAGACCATCGGCTTCAAGCTCGAACGGCTTACCGTTACGGTCGAGAGCGCGAATTTTCACGCGTTCAGCGCGAGGAACCAGCGCGCGCTGTTCAGGAATGGACAGGCAACCTTCTTCAATACCGGTGTCACCGTCTTTTTCCAACAGCTCAGGGTTGATCAGCACCAGTTGGTCGGCGCGATCCTCTGACACATCGATAACGATAATGCGTTGATGAATATCGACCTGCGTTGCCGCCAGGCCAATACCTTCCTCGGCGTACATTGTCTCGAACATATCGTCGACAATTCGCTGAATTTCTTCATTCACTTCTTTTACCGGTGCGGCGACTTTGCGAAGACGCTCGTCCGGAATATGTAATACTTGCAAAACTGCCATAAATATCCAGAGTTCTGTTCAGGAGTAGGAAAGATTATTACCTCTATTCTAGACAAAACCCCCTCTAATTGACAGCATCAGTGACCAATCGCAAGGATTGCTGATGCCGCATGTGGCAAGGGGGAAAGGATGTCGCCAGAAGATATAGCCTTCCGGCTGATGAAGGTAAATGATTTGTATGGCGATGAGATGCGGTATGCGCTTTGCACGCTTCGCCGGGAAAGCAATATCACTCGCCAGACGCTCTTTGCGTTAGGGTTTAGTATTAAGCAGGCCGAACGATTTTTCGCCCTAACGCAGAGCGAGATAGAGGCCAATCAGCGCTGGCTGGACATACCAGGAAACCACCTCTTACTCGCCGACTCTCCTTATTACCCTGAGCCGCTTCGTGCTATCCGCGATTATCCCGCCGTGCTGTGCGTGCACGGCAATCTCACATTATTACGCTCTCCACAGCTTGCGGTTGTCGGCAGTCGCCATCACTCACACTATGGTGAACGGTGGGGGAGGTACTTTTGTGAGGTGTTGGCGAGGCAGGGAGTGACTATCACCAGCGGTCTGGCATTGGGTATTGACGGTGTGGCGCATCGTAGCGCCCTGCAGGTGGAGGGGAACACTATCGCCATTCTGGGTAGCGGCCTGGCTCATATTTACCCCCATCGACACCGAGCGCTAGCTGAGCAGATTGTTGAACATGGCGGGGCGCTGGTTTCTGAGTTTCCGTTAAGTGCCGCGCCTGCGGCGTATAACTTCCCCCGTCGTAACCGCATCATCAGCGGTCTGAGCCGTGGCGTCCTGGTGGTGGAGGCCGCGCTGCGTAGCGGCTCGTTAGTGACAGCGAGGTGCGCACTCGAGCAAGGGCGAGAGGTGTTTGCAATACCCGGCCCGCTGGGAAATCCTGGCATGGAAGGGCCGCACTGGCTTATCAAGCAGGGGGCGATGATGGTGACGGAACCTGAGGATATTCTGGCGCTTTTTCCCGGATTAAACAGACATTTGTCCGAACCGCCCGAAATGACAAATAATTGTGCAGATAAGGAATGTGTAGCATTGCCATTTCCTGAGCTCCTGGCTAACGTAGGAGATGAGGTAACACCTGTTGACGTCGTCGCTGAACGTGCCGGCCAACCTGTGCCAGTGACCGTGGCTCAGCTACTTGAACTGGAGTTAGCAGGGTGGATCGCAGCTGTACCCGGCGGCTATGTCCGATTAAGGAGGGCAGGCCATGTTCGACGTACTAATGTATTTGTTTGAGACCTACATCCATACAGAAACAGACATGCGCGTGGATCAGGACAAACTGACTCGGGATCTTACCGATGCAGGGTTCGAACGTGAAGATATCTTCAACGCGCTAATATGGCTGGAAAAGCTCGCCGACTATCAGGAAGGCCTCGTAGAACCGATGCAGCTTGCGTCCGACCCTCTCTCCGTGCGTATTTTTACCGAGGAAGAGAGTCAACGACTGGATGCCAGCTGCCGGGGGTTCCTGTTATTCCTTGAGCAGATTCAGGTGCTGAACCTCGAAACGCGGGAAATGGTGATTGAACGCGTTATGGCGTTGGATACCGCAGAGTTTGAGCTGGAAGAGCTGAAGTGGGTCATTTTGATGGTTCTGTTCAATCTTCCGGGCTGCGAAAACGCCTATCAACAAATGGAAGAATTACTCTTCGAGACGAATGAAGGTATGCTGCATTAATTCATTTTGTGGCATCAAGAGTTGTTATGGCCAAATCTGCACTGTTTTCGGTGTCTAAAAACGAGCCCTGCCCGCAGTGCGGGGCTGAACTGGTTATACGGTCCGGTAAACACGGGCCGTTTCTGGGCTGTTCCCATTATCCGGAATGCGATTACGTTCGTCCCCTGAAAAGTCAGGCGGACGGACATATCGTTAAAATTCTGGAGGGGCAGCCATGTCCAGAGTGTGGTGCCGTACTGGTGTTGCGCCAGGGGCGCTTTGGCATGTTCATTGGATGCAGCCAGTATCCTGAATGTGAACACACTGAGGTTATTGATAAACCCGATGAAACGGCAATTGTCTGTCCCGCGTGTCAGCAAGGGCACCTGGTGCAGCGCCGTTCTCGCTTTGGTAAAAACTTTCATTCCTGCGATCGCTATCCGGAATGTCAGTTCGTCATTAACTTCACTCCGGTAGCGGGGGAGTGCCCCGAGTGCCATTACCCGCTGCTTATCGAAAAGAAAACGGCGCAGGGCGTAAAACGCTTTTGTGCCAGCAAACAATGTGGAAAGCCGGTACCGGCGAAACAAATCAGTGAATAAAAACCTGCCATCAGAGGCCGTACAGCGTGCGGTTGTCGCTCTGAACAATAAAGAAGTCATCGCTTATCCAACCGAAGCCGTATTTGGCGTTGGTTGCGATCCCGACAGTGAAGAAGCCGTCATGAGCCTGCTGGCGCTGAAACAGCGCCCGGTAGAGAAAGGATTAATCCTGATCGCCGCAAGCTTTGATCAGCTTAAACCTTATATTGACGACAGCATGCTGACCGAAGCGCAGCGCGCCACCGTGTTTGCGCGTTGGCCGGGCCCGGTGACTTTCGTCTTCCCGGCGAAATCAACCACGCCAGGTTGGTTAACCGGTCGTTTTAGCTCGTTGGCCGTTCGTGTCACGGATCACCCAGTGGTGATTGCACTCTGTGAGGCCTACGGTAAACCGTTGGTTTCTACCAGCGCAAACCTGACCGGTCTGCCGCCGTGCCGGACCACCGCCGAAGTGCTTGCGCAGTTTGGTGATGATTTCCCGGTGGTTGATGCGCCGACCGGGGGACGACTGAATCCATCTGAAATTCTTGATGCCCTGACGGGCGAACGTTTTCGCCAGGGGTAAACCGTGGAAAGCTACGTTGTTTTTGGTAACCCGATTGCGCACAGCAAATCACCGTTCATTCATCAGCAGTTTGCCGAACAGTTGAGTATCGCCCACCCCTATGGGCGTATGCTGGCGCCGCTGGATGGTTTCGTCGATACGCTAAACACCTTCTTCCAACAGGGTGGAAAGGGGGCCAATGTCACGGTGCCCTTTAAAGAAGAGGCATTCGCCCGGGCAGATGAACTGACGGAACGCGCTGCGCTGGCGGGGGCGGTCAACACGCTTAAGCGTCTTGATGATGGGCGAATTCTCGGTGATAACACCGATGGCATTGGCCTGCTGAGCGACCTGGAACGTCTGGGGCTGATTAAGCCTGGCTATCGTGTGCTGTTGATTGGCGCGGGTGGAGCGGCTCGTGGCGTGCTGCTGCCTTTACTCTCTCTGGATTGTAACGTGACGCTGACCAACCGTACCCATGCTCGTGCCCAGACATTAGCGGAATTGTTCCACCATACTGGAAGCGTCAACGCCATCCCAATGTCCGAGCTTTCCGGACACGAATTCGATCTCATCATTAATGCAACCTCCAGCGGTATTGCCGGAGAGACGCCGCCTATCCCCGAGTCGCTGATTAACCATCATGTTTGCTGCTATGACATGTTCTATCAGAAAGGTGATACCGCATTTCTCGCATGGTGTGCCGAGCACGGCGCTAAACGCTATGCTGATGGGCTCGGTATGCTGGTGGGCCAGGCTGCTCATGCGGTATTACTGTGGCATGGGATTTTGCCGGATGTCGAACCGGTGATTGCATCCCTAAAACGCGAGCTGGGTGTATGAACCAGGCGATCCAGTTTCCCGAGCGTGAAGAGTGGCGTGAGGACGTGGAGGCCGTTTGTTTCCCTGCGCTGGTGAACGGTATGCAGCTAACGTGCGCGCTCAGGGCTGAGGTCATAGCGCGCCGCTTTGGTGGCGAGACGCCTCAACAGTGGCTCTCGCTGTTTTGCGAAAATCGCTGGGATCTGGAAGAGGAAGCCAGCGATCTTATTCGTGAACAGCAGGAAGATAATCAGGGTTGGGTTTGGTTGTCCTGATCCAGATAGTCGTTTTTCCACTTCACATAGTTATTGGCCGAATAGCGTAACCCTTCCAGTTCGGCCTCTTTCAACGGACGAACCTGTTTCACCGGGCTGCCAAGATAAAGATAACCGCTTTCCAGACGCTTATGTTGCGGGACCAGGCTACCGGCACCAATCATCACATCGTCTTCTACGACGACACCGTCCAGTAATATAGAACCCATACCAACCAATACGCGATTGCCTATCGTGCAGCCGTGCAACATGACCTTATGTCCGACCGTCACATCCTCACCAACGATCAGCGGATTGCCTTCTGGGTTTTTCGCTGATTTATGCGTGACGTGAAGAACGCTGCCATCCTGGATATTACTGCGGGCGCCAACCTGAATGTAGTTAACGTCACCGCGTGCAGCTACCAGTGGCCAGATGCTGACATCATCAGCTAGACGAACGTCGCCAACGATCACGCTAGAGTCGTCGATCATCACGCGATCGCCGATGACGGGGAATAAATCTTTATAGCGACGTAAAACGGCAGACATGTTTACCTCTTTGAAACGGTGTCATGGTGAGATTTCTTCCCATTATCGGCCCAGTTTGGTTGTTTCTCATCTCAAAAATTAAGCAAATTGCACACTTACGACGCAAAAAGCGTGAAAAAACGACACTTAGAAAAAAAAGTGAGAAAAGGGGTTGTGTGAAAAACAAAGTTCCCTATAATGCGCACCCACTGAGACGGCAAACGTGAATCACTTCACACTAACTAGCCGGTTCGGTTGAAGAGAAAAACCTGAAAATGAGGGTTGACTCTGAAAGAGGAAAGCGTAATATACGCCACCTCGCAACAGTGAGCGAAAGCCGTGTTGCACTGCTCTTTAACAATTTATCAGACAATCTGTGTGGGCACTCGAAGATACG
>NZ_VDAG01000086.1:0-8825 GCF_019584505.1 Kluyvera sp. EC_51
AATCTTATTTGACCTAAACCATTTATATTAGAAAACTCCTCGCATCCTTCTTCTAATAAAACAATGGCTCGTTCAAATCCTAATCGACCTTGAAAGAGTCCGACCTCATGAATAACATTCATTCGCGCCTGTTTATTTCCATCCAGCATTTCATCTTCTGCTGTCATTACAAGGAATGCTATGCAAGACTGATCCAGCATTTGAGCTAGCCTAGTTATGTTAGTAACGCCGGCAACAGGAACGCGATTAAATTCATCATAAGGCAAGTGAAGTTTGTCCTGAACAAAATCTTTAAGTTCTCGCCACATTGCCGAACGGCCGTGGCCAATAAACACATTCGTGCCAATTCGTTCCGATACCATTGCTTTCTCTTCAATGTTATTGATATGACTGTATAATTTAACTAATATTTTCCGCAACTCATCACAAGCTTTATATGGTTCTTGCAATGCTGCTACCTTCACTCTTACCGCCAGATGAGGAGGGGTTAAAAACCCTTGGGAAACAGCAAGTTGGTCAGCGCAGCGGAACTTTCCCTTAGGACTGCTGGCATTAACAAAATCACTCTCAGAGTATATTTTCATACTCTCGATTTTTTCTATTAATGACTGAAGAAATTTGTCTTCTGAAGGTAAATGTTTCATGTTGGCATGTATTATTGACAGTGCTTCATCCTTTGCATTATCAAATATCTCCTCGACTTCATCAGCCTTTTCTTTGTAAGGATCTAAGTCAGGGTCACCTGCGCACGAATATATGTAGTCAGTCACTCCTTCAAATAAATATTCGACCCAATCTCCTTTTGTTTCACCACCGTAACCACCTCTCATACCCCAAGTCATACTAAAATGAGCACCTGGCGGCGGGGTTTTAAAATCTCTGTAGTAAACTCGTGATTGATATCCTAGCCACGATCCTGACCAAGATTTGTCTACCACTAATGAAGCTTCTTCTATTTCTTGTAGTTCAGGGAATTTTTTTGATGAGTGTTCAACTAATTTATCTGCAATTTTTACGATTTGCTGTGCAATAGTCATGTACGTTCTCTGAGTTAGAGTTTTGACCGCGAAGCGGTTCGGGGTTCTGTGACACCCGAACTTTACCGTGGTTTCCCACGGTTTTTTACTTCTTGGGTTCTTCTTCAGCGATGCTGTACCGCTTGTTTTTAACGCTATTTATCGTTCGATCCAGATTCAAAAGATCTATAAATTTCTCCAGAAAAACAATGTCTTCTGGTTCAATATCTCGAATAGCGGCCATAAGACGTGTTTTGGCTGCCGCCTCAGTTGCGTTATGTCCCTTCAACTGAAAATCTACGCCATAACCAAAAGCGGCCATATCTTCGCCATAGTGTTCTGACAGGGCGAGTGTCGACTCACCGAAAGCAAGCCAGACCGGATTCTTCCCTGTAGCTTTAGCTATTTTACGGATTTCGATCAGTTTTGGTTCGCGTTCACCAGATGCCAGGCGCTTGAGAGTGCTGACACTGATGCCAGTTTCATTCTCAATATCATCGTAAGTGAAATTCTGGATGATGGACTGCCGTATACGTTCTGCACATTCTTTGTCTGCTGCCATGTCAGATACCGTCTTGTAGTGATCACAAAGTCTCAATTCTAACCCCCATTTTTCTACCCAGAACCTTTAGTGTCTATTTTGATTCTTTATGGTGTCAATATTGTTGACTCAGGCTCATACTCACAATAGTATAAGTGGTATCGTAAAGTGTCAGAACAGATACTTGCGAATCATTTCAAACCAAGAGAGACACTATGTTTTTCGACTGGCTGACTATTGAACAGGATTTTGGCTTTCAGCTACCAATTTTGAGCGATGTAGCTTATCAGCGCATCCATCTCGAAAGTGGAGAAGCGTCAGCGCTGAGTCAGCCAACTTTTCAGCATAAAGGATCTTTTTGCGATGTGGTTTCGATCTCAATTCGCGGATCTCTGTTGAAAGTATCAGGAAACCCTTCCAGGTGGGGGCGTTTGGATAATCTATTTGGTCTCCCGACAGTGGATTCCTGCGTATCTGTTTTCAATCAGATCCTTTTTGAGATTGGTCTGCCGACATTTACGAAATGCACAAGGCTGATGCCCGGTCAGGCTAAAGAAAACGAGAAAGCCCCCCTTATTGCTGACGGGGCAATTATTAAAGAATTGCACATTACCTCAAACAGAGCATTAGGGAAGGGCAATGAAGATGATTATATTTCTGGTTTATCTACTCAACCATACCGAAACAGTGTTCCGCGGCTACATTCCAACGGAAAGTCGGTCGACTGGCTTTCGAAAAAAGGCAATGTAAACCTCATATACCCAACGGTTTACAACAAAGCCCATGAGATGGAACTTCATTCTTTAACAAAGATAAAGAATCGTTTTTCCGAACAATCTCAAGAATATAATTACGTGCTCGATATTATCTCTTTCTGTAAAGAGAATGGAATCGTAAGATTTGAGCAAAAACTGAAGTCCAGATTTTTGCAAAAGAACGCACTCAACTACTGGGGGCTTTCTGATTATTCTGTTTTACATAAGTTACATTCTGATTTTCTTGAACTTGATAAAAAGTTATCGGTGAATGCTATGGATTTTGAAACTATCAGTGATCATCTTGTAAGTAGTGGGGTTGTTGAAACCACCCGTGCAGCAAATACTACCGCAATGTATGCAATACAGTGGTTTCATGGTCATGTATTTGACTTTAACAAAAAACAGGTTCAGACACATCGTGCGCGATTGCGAAAAATTGGTATCGACATTGCGCAGAAGTGCAATATTTCTAAATTCTCTCCGGTGATTGTGAAACAAACACGAGAGATTAAGGTACAGGAGTGTATAGCTCCGTCATGGTATGTACGTCCGTCACATTTACGTGTTGCATAGTTAATTAACAAAAGGTGTTTATATGAGTGAGTTAGGAAATCTGGAAACGACTGTTACCGGAAAAATCAAACGATTTAATAATGGCGGCGGTTATTATTACACGACAGTGGTTTCTCCTGCCGCTGACGCATATAGCTTTCCTCCGGTCATACGCATTAAGTCCAAGAAATCACTTGGCCGTGTGGGGGATGAAATAGAAGATATTCATTGCCGGATTACAGGCTACGAACGCAGCTTTCCATATACAGATAAACAAACAGGTGAGCAATCCCGTGGATTCAACGTAGACATGTTACTTGAACTTCTGGAATAAACATGTCTGCAACAGACTTCGATTCTCTTTATCAATTAATATTTAATGCCGGGCTTGTTATTTGTTTTGGCCTTGGCGTTATTAGTGGTGGTCAAAGATGAGTGCACTATCTTACTTCTTTGCTGCTTATTGTGTTGGATGGGTTATATCTCATTCTATTCTGGTGTTTAAAAAATTATCTGAGGTTTCAACATGAAAAAATCAGTCGTTGCAAAAATCATTGCTGGCTCAACTCTGGTTATTGGTTCATCTGCCTTTGCAGCAGATGATGCAACCAGTCAGGCTAAAGCTGCTTTTGACTCTTTAACCGCTCAGGCAACCGAAATGTCCGGGTACGCATGGGCGCTTGTTGTTCTTGTTGTTGGTGCAACGGTGGGAATTAAACTGTTTAAGAAATTTGTAAGCCGCGCATCTTAATTCAATATCCTTTCGATCCAACCATTTATTTGGGTGGCATCTGCCACCCTTTATTCAGGTAGCATAAATGAAGAAAATAATTATCGCTTTATTTTTTGCTCCTTTCTTTACCCATGCAACTACAGACGCTGAATGTTTAAATAAACCCGCATTTGATGGCACATTAAGTAATGTCTGGAAAGAAGGAGACTCACGTTATGCAAATTTTGAAAACTGCATTTACGAACTTTCGGGTATTGGTATCGGTTATGATAATGATACTTCGTGGAATGGGCACTGGACGCCTGTTCGTGCTGCTGATGGCTCTGGCAATGGTGGTGATGATAATTCATCTGGCGGGGGTGGTAATGGAGACTCAGGAAACAATTCTACGCCAGATACAGTAACACCCGGTCAGACTGTGAATTTACCGTCTGACTTATCTGCTCTGAGCATTCCTTCTAATGTGGTTAAATCTGACTCAATAGGTTCTCAGTTTTCGCTTTATACAAATGCCAATTGCACAATGTGTTCAGGGTATTATCTGTCTAACAATGCTGATTCAATTGCTATTGCTAACATTACGGAAACGGTAAAGTATGATTATAACCAGCCTGATATGTGGTTTGAGCAAACCGACAGTGACGGCAATCATATTAAATTACTACAGAACAGTTATAAGGCTGTTTCTTATAATGTGGAATCAAAACAATCTGACGTGAATAACCCGACATACATTAGTTATTCTTATTCCGTTAATGTAAAGCAGGTTTCCTATGACACATCAAACGTCTGCATAATGAACTGGGAAACTTTTCAGAATAAGTGTGATGCCTCACGTGCTGTTTTGATAACTGATACGGTTACGCCATCTTATTCCAGAAATATAACAATACAGTCGAATATTAATTATCAGGGTGGCAATGGGTCAGGCGGGTCAGGCGGGTCAGGCGGGTCAGGCGGGTCAGGCGGGTCAGGCGGGTCAGGCGGGTCAGGCGGGTCAGGCGGGTCAGGCGGGTCAGGCGGGTCAGGCGGGTCAGGCAATGATGGTGGCGGAACCGGGAATAATGGCAACGGAACCGGTGATTTTGATTACGTCAAAATGGCAAATGCCAATAAAGATGCACTGACTGAATCATTTGACTTGTCAGCTTTGCAGGCCGATACAGGGGCATCTCTTGATGGTTCTGTACAGGGAACGCTGGATTCTTTAAGGGGATTTTCCGACAGCATTGGTGGGCTTGTTGGCAACGGGTCAGCTATTTCTGGTGAGTTTGCAGGTTCATCATCTGCGATGAATGCAATTGGTGAGAGTGATAAATCTCCTCTGCTGGACTCATTTCTGAAAGACGGATTATTTCCGACCTTACCTGAATTTAAACAATGTACGCCATTTGTATTTGCTCCCGGCAAAGAGTACGAGTTTATTATTGAGTGCAAATACATTGATATGTTTAAAGGTATTTTTGCTTTCATATTATATTTCTGGACGTTCGTTACTGTTTACGATTCTTTTTCTGGAATATTACGTAAGGGAAGGGGGTAACTATGCCAGCTTTTCTTGGACTTCCTGTTCTGGCAAGATTTATTGGATGGCTTGCAGGTGCTCTTATTGCATATGCTGCAAAGTTTTTTACATTGGGTATTGCCAGAATAGCACTTGCAATTTCGCTATTCCTTGGTCTCATTATCGGTCTGAATGGATTGTTAGTTTCCTATCTCTCAGATCTTACTTCTGTATTACCGCCTGAAATTGCCAGTGCAATTTCTTATGTTGTTCCTGCTAATGCAGCACCATGTTTGTATGCGATTTTTTCGCTTAAAGCAGCAGTTTTTATTTTTGACGTTAAAGACAGAATTATAGGATACCTTGACTGGAATAAATCATAATGGCTGTATATGTTGTAACGGGAAAGCTTGGTGCAGGTAAAACACTGGTCGCTGTTGGTAAAATCCAGGACAAAATTGTTTCTGGTTGCAGGGTGGCAACGAATCTCGACTTGCGCATTCATAAGTTACCGAGAGTGGGGGTATTTGCAAAGTCACCGGATGTTATACGAATACCTGATAAACCCTCACTGGAGGATTTACTGGCAATCGGGAGAGGCAATAATTCCTATGATGAAAATAAAAATGGACTATTGGTTCTTGATGAATGTGGAACATGGTTTAACTCACGTTCATGGGCTGATAAAGAAAGACAGTCCGTAATTAACTGGTTTTTACATGCCAGAAAATTGGGCTGGGATATTATTTTTCTTATTCAGGATTTATCCATCATGGATAAACAAGCTCGTGTGGCACTGGCAGAGCATGTCGTTTATTGCAGACGCCTCGATAAAATCACAATCCCATTCATTGGCTCACTTTATAGTGTAATAACGGGTTCAAAACTCCCGCTGCCAAAAGTACATGTCGGAATTGTTAAATATGGTGACTCTTCGCAGTCAATGACTGTAGAACGCTGGACTTATACGGGGCGTGATCTTTATGCCGCTTATGATACCAAACAGGCATTTTCAGACGCTTATGAGCATTCATCATTCTCATACCTGACACCATATCTTTCACATGGACGGTATGCCGTAAAGAGGGACGCTACGTTTTATATGAGACTTTCCAGAATCTATTTAAAGAAATATTCAAGAGTATTGTGCCTGTTTTGTGGTTTTGTATCAGCGTTCGCATACCTCAGTCTGTCCAGACCGGAAGCGACAACTCAGATAAAACCAGCATCGCCGCAGATTATCACATCCCGTTATAAACCATCAGAGTTGAAAATAACAACATCGTATCGAATGGGAAATACGGTTGGTTTTGAGTTTATGGATGCTAAGAAGCAAAAAATCGCATCTGACGATCTAATTAAAGACGGTTTCCGCATGGTCTATATAGCACCTTGCGCGGTAGAGCTTATTAAGGATGGGAAACATGAAAAAGTTACTTGCTAGTTTGCTTTGTGCATTATCATTTCAGAGCTTTGCTATCCCTGTCGAACTGAATAACGCGCCAGTCAGGGAGTTTGTTTCATGGTATTCAAAAACAACCGGAAAGCCTGTGATTATTTCACCGGACGTAAAAGGGGAAATTACCGTTTACTCAGCGGATGTCACCAAGGATGAACTGTCTCAGTTTTTTACGTCGGTTCTCCGGGCGAACGGTTTTGACCTCAGTCCGGGTAATCCTGCTGTGGTTCAAAAGTTTAACCGTGATACGTATGAATATTCCGATTCATTCTCAGAGCCGGTTCCGGCATCCTCTTATGAGGGTGATGTTCCTCCTCCAACTGGAGACTTTTTCACTAAATCTGAGATGCGCGCCAATTTGATTACTCAGACGTATCCGGTCAATAACGTCAGAGCAAAGGATCTCGCACCAGTTATTGATATATTCCTGAAGGGGGAAAATATTGCAGGTACTAAAGTTTATCCTTTTGATGGAGCGAATATTCTTGCCGTAACGGCATCAGCATCACAACATAAAGAACTTGCAGCATTTTTTCCCTCTGTTGATGTGCCAAGAACGCAGGTTCTTGTTGAATCAGTTATTTTTGAAACAACGGCTTCCGATGGTTTTGATTTCTCCTTTGCAGCGGGAGATCCTTCCGGCAGTCCAGTGGCGGGAGGAATCAATACTGACCGCCTCACGTCCGTTTTATCCAGCACTGGCGGCTCCTTTGGTATTTTTAACGGCAACATTCTGGGGCTTAGCCTGAAAGCGCTTGAAACATCGAGCAAATCAACGCTTTTATCAATGCCGCGCATCCTGACTATGTCAGGCCAGCCAGGAACATTTACGGCAGGGCAAAATGTTCCATTTGTGACGGGACGGGTCACGGGAGAAGCTGCAAATGTTAATAATCCATTCCAGACGATCGAGCGTCATGATGTGGGGATCTCATTGAAGGTTGTTCCGGTCGTGACACCCGGAGGATTGTTAATCATGGATGTTTCAACAAATGCGGACAGTATTTCTGATTCGCAAACGGCTTCCGACATCATCACAAATACACGCTCAATTTCGACAACCGTTCAGCTAAAATCCGGCCAGACAGTTCTGCTCGGCGGGATGGTGGATAACAGGGAAAGCGACAGTGATTCATCTGTACCGTGGGTATCGAAAATTCCCTTAATTGGTGCGCTCTTCACGTCCAAAAGCTCAAATGCAAACAAGCGCACGCTGTACATTCTCATTCGCGCCCGCGTCGTTAACCTGCTTTAATCCCGGATCACCGGCGTTCTCCCTGCGCAGCGGGGGGAACGTTGGTGAGAAGGGAGCTCAGACAGGAAAGTCCCCCCGTATATCAGGTGGAACAAATCGCCGCTTATCTCTTTTTTAATTATCGGCAGGCGGAACAAATCACCGTGCAACATTCCTGACCCAAAGGTGGGGAGCTATGCCGTTAAGGCATGGCAATAAATTAGTCACCTAATAACCAATTGATAATATTATGTTTTTACAGCCTTTTAAACTTGAAAGGTGGGGTGTTATGCCGTGGAACATAAGGAGAGGCAAAAATCAGGGGGGGAACAAATCGCCGCTTTCAGCTAATCAAGTGGATAGTTTTTTGCCTCATATTGCATAATAAGCGTAGACAGTTCATCCAGTTTTCTGGCTTCCTCAGAACCATCCGGCGGGTCGAGATCGTAAAGCGGTGAGACTTCTTTTAGAGCAGCGTAATATTCCTGTTCATTTTTTATCATGACGAGAAGTGTTCCTTATGCTGATGGCAAGACGCCAGTTTTTCGCATGCGAAAAAAATTTCCTTTCAGAGCAGTAGTAAACAACCGTGAACCCTGACATGCCCACGAAACCCGGACTCATTTTGCGGCAAGAGACAAGTAAGGTGCATGAGCCATTGCATAACCGCAGAGCTTGTCCGTCCTATAACATCGCAGACGATTTGTCGTGTGTAACTGGTGAGGAAACAGTACGACCATCCGCTTTGCATAATTGCTTACGACTGCATGACGATAATAGGACAGAAGCAATTGTGGCTGCAAAGGTTTGGCGTTCATGTTTTTAACGGTAACGCCGGGAAGTGACAAAACTTGTTTTGGTGCTGACCGGGGTTGGCCAAGCCGCGCAGTCATTGATTATAGGTTTGGGGCTAATCCGGCGCGGCAGCTTCACCAGAGCCGTCCTGACGGACGATGACCTGATGGCTGGGGTTTTCCTGTGCCAGAATGCTGGATTCTCTCTTACGCCTTACTGGTGCGCATAATGTA
>NZ_VDAG01000087.1:0-55471 GCF_019584505.1 Kluyvera sp. EC_51
ATAGGCGGCGGTGTCGGTGGCGGTATTGGCGGCGGTCACGGTGGTGGCATGGGCGGCGGCATCGGCGGCGGTCACGGTGGTGGCATAGGCGGCGGTAACGGCGGTGGCCACGGTGGTGGCATGGGCGGCGACAACGGCGGCGGTCACGGTGGTGGCATGGGCGGCGGTAACGGCGGCGGTCACGGTGGTGGCATGGGCGGCGGTAACGGCGGCGGTCACGGTGGTGGCATGGGCGGCGGTAACGGCGGCGGCCACGGTGGTGGCATGGGCGGCGGTAACGGCGGCGGCCACGGTGGTGGCATGGGCGGCGGTAACGGCGGCGGTCACGGTGGTGGCATGGGCGGCGGTGAAGGTGGCGGACACGGTGGTGGCCACGGTCACGGGCATGGAGGCGGTCACGGCGGTGGCAACGGAGGCGGTAATGGCGGTGGCAATGGAGGCGGTAATGGCGGTGGCAACGGAGGCGGTAACGGCGGTGGCAACGGAGGCGGCAACGGCGGTGGCAACGGCGGTGGCAATGGCGGCGGCAATGGAGGCGGTCAGACAAGCGGAAGTCCTGGCGCAACGACAGGTTCATCGGATAGCTTTGTGAGCCTGAGTTCGACAGTAACGCCTTGTAACCAACCGGGTCCATACGGTTGTAATTACCGTTAACGAAATATTTATGGGGCCGCAACGTTATCCGTTGCGGCCTTTTTTATGTTTCTTTTCCACTCTAAGAGTGTTGGATAGCTGATAGTATTATTTCTAAACATACAAAATATCTATATAAAAGATGCTTGAAATCAACGAGTAAGGACACTAATGTTAGTGTAATGTTTACAAAATGTGTATTCGGCGCGGATTTCAGATCAGGAAGTATTGATTCACGGACGATCTTGAATGAGGGGCGTTGTCATGCAAACATTCGGTCACTATTTCAGCCTATCTCTTCCGCTGCTGACTCTGTTGTGCAGCGTTCAATCACATGCTGCGTCTGACGGCATCATCCATTTCACTGGACAAATTGTCGAGTCACCTTGTGATTATCAGGCCAATGCTCGGCAGGTCAGCGTAAGCTGTTTTGAAGAGGGAACGCCGCGCGTAGAGACAATAAATGTCAAAGATTTATTTCAAGGACGTAAAGTGACCAATGCGAAAACAACCGCCAGCTTACGTTGGGTGAACCCTGAAAAAAATCTGGCAATATTGACAGTAGAGTATCAATAGCCTGAAACGAAGTTGCGGTCAGCGTTGTCTATGGTAGACAATATTTTCGTCTTAGTCAGAGGATAGTTAGCATGACCGTACGAATTCAGGTGCAGCAAGGAGATATTACCCACCTCGAGGTGGATGTTATCGTCAATGCCGCCAATCCCTCATTAATGGGCGGTGGTGGCGTAGATGGGGCAATCCATCGTGCGGCGGGTCCAACGTTGCAGGAAGCCTGTGCGGTTGTCCGTCAGCAGCAGGGAACCTGTCCACCAGGGCATGCGGTGATCACCCACGCGGGAAATCTGAAGGCAAAAGCAGTGATTCATACCGTAGGGCCGGTCTGGCAGGGTGGGGGAGAACACGAAGCCTCATTGTTACAAGAGGCTTACCGCAATAGCCTTCAGCTGGCGCTGGATAACGGTTATCGCACTATCGCTTTCCCGGCTATCTCAACGGGAGCCTACGGATATCCAGCAGACGCGGCGGCTGACATTGCCGTCAGTACGGTGGCGGCATTTCTGACCCGTCGCAGCCTGCCGGAAATTGTCTATTTTGTCTGTTTTGATGCAGCAACAACACATTTGTATCAGCACTTACTCAGCCAGACCCGGATCCCAGGCCTGGCTAATGACGCCAACACTTAATGACTGGCCACCTGTGCTTTCGTTGCCTTTTGCTGCGACTTCCCGGAAAAGAGGAAACGCAGCAAGGGGATACGCAGGTGGATCTCGTAGAGAATTAACGCGCAACCCACCACGAATATCAGGCCGGTCAGGAAGCCCAACGTATTTGAGCTAATGGTCGGCATGATCCAGGCACCAAAGAACAGCGTCAGTGGGTGGTGCACCAGGTAGATAAATAAAGAAGCATTGACGAAATAGGTCACGCGGGCGGACTGGAAGTTCAGCATACGATGCCCGAACGAGAACACCACGTTGACCATCCATACCCCCAGCACCATCGTAATCACGTATTCCGTTTCATACATCCATGCATCACCTGAGCCAAAGTGCTGGTTCAGGCGGTAGGCAATAAACCCGAATAGCGCCGCGACGATGCACCATGGGGATGGGGTAGTAAACAGCGTTTTCAGCTTCGGATGAATAAAGGCCAGTGCGCCAAGAATAAAGAAAGGCACATAAAACAGCGTCTGCATGACCACAAAGTTGAATAGCCCGTCGCTGAGTACCGGCGGGTAAAGCAGGAAGATAGTCCGGCGAATGGCGGCATAAACGATCCCCAATGCTAAAAACATCAGAGTCAGCTTCGCCATCGACATATGATCAAACAGGTCTTCACGCCGGCGAATCTGGCGTCGGCGCATCAGGCGGAACGCCAGAATGCCGAGGGATGTCAGCACCACCAGAACTAATAGGAACCACAGATGCGACACCAGTTCCCACGCCAACGTATTATATTTGTCGTAGAAAGAGAGCGTATGCCAGCTTTCCGTCTTACCCTTAACGTACTGCAGCATTAGAAATTGCGGTAACGTCAGAAGAGGGATGGCGGTAAGCATCGGAATACCGACGCGCTCCACGCGCACTTTCCACCATTTTTTGATCGGATAACGCAAATACAGCATATAGGAAAAGTAGCCGGAGATAACAAAGAACACCTGCATGCGGAAAGCATGAACAAAATCATTGAATAACGTCAACCACCAGGAGGGGGTAGCGCTGTTCATATGCCAGGTGTGGCTGGAGTAGAGTAGGGAGATGTGAAAGGGTATCCCCAGGAGCATCAGCCAGGCTCGAATGGAGTCGAGGAAATATTCACGCTGTGCGGGTTTGTTATTCATAGGGTTAGGTACGATTCTCAGACTAATCGCCTTACCGGATAAGACGATAAAGTTTACATTCGTTGGCAACCCTACACTAACTCTGGTTACCTGTCTCCAGGATAAGCACTCAAAGTGCAAGCAGCGGTTAACAGTTGTTTACTCCATAAGCCACTGCGCTGAAGAATACGGGGATTATGTTGTCGGATTGCTTGAATTTCCAGTAAAATGGATCGGATCGATTTAAGCACACAAAGGGGGAAGTGCTTAGTTATATGAAACATAAACCACAGATGATGAAACTGCGCTGGTTAGGCGCAGCCGTAATGTTGTCCCTGTGTACTTCATCTGCATGGGCATTCACTATTGATGACGTTGCAAAGCAGGCAAAATCGCTGGCTGATAAGAGCTATGAAGCACCAAAAAGCAACCTGCCTTCCGTCTTCCGCGATATGAAATATGCGGACTACCAGCAAATCCAGTTTAACCACGATAAGGCGTACTGGAATAAGATAAAGACCCCATTCAAACTCGAGTTCTACCATCAGGGTATGTACTTCGACACGCCGGTGACCATTAACGAAGTTACGGCGACTTCCGTGCGTAAAATTAAGTACAGCCCGGATTACTTCACGTTCGGTGACGTTCAGCATGACAAAGACACCGTGAAGGATCTGGGTTTCGCTGGTTTTAAAGTGCTGTACCCAATTAACAGCAAAGATAAAAACGACGAAATCGTCAGCATGCTGGGTGCCAGCTACTTCCGTGTTCTGGGGCAGGGTCAGGTTTATGGTCTGTCCGCCCGTGGTCTGGCTATCGATACCGCATTGCCGTCCGGTGAAGAGTTCCCTCGCTTCCGTGAATACTGGATTGAGCGTCCAAAAGCCACTGACAAACGTTTGACTATCTATGCGCTGCTGGATTCTCCACGTGCGACCGGAGCCTATCGCTTCATTATTATGCCTGGCCGCGACACCGTCGTTGACGTGCAGACCAAAATTTACCTGCGCGATAAGGTCGGCAAGCTCGGCGTGGCGCCGTTGACCAGTATGTTCCTCTTCGGGCCTAACCAGCCTTCTGCGGCGACCAACTATCGTCCGGAGCTGCATGACTCCAACGGTCTGTCTATCCACGCCGGTAATGAAGAGTGGATCTGGCGTCCGCTTAACAATCCTAAGCACCTTGCCGTCAGCAGCTTCGCGACCGAAAACCCGCAGGGCTTTGGTCTGCTGCAGCGTGGCCGACAGTTCTCTCACTTTGAGGATCTGGACGACCGCTACGATCTGCGCCCAAGCGCGTGGATCACGCCGAAAGGTGACTGGGGTAAAGGGACCGTTGAGCTGGTTGAAATCCCGACCAACGACGAAACCAACGATAACATCGTCGCTTACTGGACGCCGGACAAGCTGCCGGAAGCTGGTAAAGAGATGAACTACAAGTACACCATCACCTTTACCCGTGACGAAGAGAAACTGCACCCGACCGATAACGCGTACGTGATGCAGACTCGCCGCTCTACCGGTGATGTGAAGCAGTCCAACCTGATTCGTCAGCCGGACGGCACGCTGGCCTTCGTGGTTGATTTTACCGGCGCAGATATGCGCAAGATGCCGCAGGATACGCCAGTTACGGCGCAAACCAGCATTGGCGACAACGGTGAAATCGTCGAAAACAGCGTACGTTACAACCCGGTAACGAAAGGCTGGCGTCTGATGCTGCGCGTGAAGGTGAAAGATCCGAAGAAAACCACTGAAATGCGCGCTGCGCTGGTCAACGCTGACCAGACGCTGAGTGAAACCTGGAGCTATCAGCTGCCTGCAAATGAATAACACAACGAAGTATATCGACGCATTGTCGCTTACGGATGCAGAAAAAGCGGCGCTCCCGAACAGTTCCCTTCGTGCCGTGCACGAAGCGCTGGACGATGAGCACCAGGCATTTGCCCGTGATGATGACACGCCGCTGGCCTCGGTCAAGGCGCGTCTTGAAGAGAGCTGGCCAGATTCTCTGGGCGGCGATCAGCTCATCAAAGACGATGAAGGGCGCACCCAGCTGCAGGCCATGCCGAAGGCGACGCGCTCCTCAATGTTCCCGGATCCGTGGCGTACCAACCCGGTAGGTCGCTTCTGGGATCGTCTGCGTGGCCGTGACGTCACGCCGCGCTATCTGTCTCGTCTGACGAAAGAAGAGCAGGAGCGCGAACAGAAATGGCGTATGGTGGGCTCGCTTCGCCGCTATACCCTGCTGATTCTGACGATTGCGCAGACCGTCGTGGCGACCTGGTACATGAAGACCATTCTGCCGTATCAGGGCTGGGCGCTGATCAACCCGGCGGATATGGTCGGGCAGAACCTGTGGGTCTCCTTTATGCAGCTGCTGCCGTACCTGCTGCAAACCGGGATCCTGATTCTGTTTGCCGTGCTCTTCTGTTGGGTCTCCGCCGGTTTCTGGACGGCCTTAATGGGATTCCTGCAACTGCTGATTGGCCGCGACAAATACAGCATTTCGGCCTCGACGGTCGGCGATGAGCCGCTGAACCCGGAGCACCGGACGGCGCTGATTATGCCTATCTGTAACGAAGACGTGTCTCGCGTATTCGCCGGTCTGCGTGCCACCTGGGAATCGGTGAAAGCCACCGGCCAACAGAAGCACTTTGACGTCTACATCTTGAGCGACAGCTACAACCCGGATATCTGCGTAGCAGAGCAAAAAGCCTGGATGGAACTGATTGCCGAGGTGCAGGGCGAAGGGCAGATCTTCTACCGTCGTCGTCGTCGTCGTATGAAGCGTAAAAGCGGTAACATCGATGACTTCTGCCGTCGTTGGGGTAATCAGTACAGCTACATGGTCGTACTGGATGCCGACTCCGTGATGTCCGGCGACTGCCTGACCAACCTGGTGCGACTGATGGAAGCGAACCCGAATGCGGGTATCATCCAGTCTTCCCCACGCGCTTCCGGGATGGACACGCTGTACGCACGCTGCCAGCAGTTTGCCACACGCGTTTACGGGCCGCTGTTTACCGCGGGGCTGCACTTCTGGCAGTTGGGTGAATCCCACTACTGGGGTCACAACGCCATTATCCGCGTGAAGCCGTTTATTGAGCACTGTGCGCTGGCACCGCTGCCGGGCGAAGGTAACTTTGCCGGTTCGATCCTGTCGCACGACTTCGTGGAAGCGGCGCTGATGCGTCGTGCAGGGTGGGGCGTCTGGATTGCCTACGACCTGCCGGGCTCTTATGAAGAGCTGCCGCCGAACCTGCTGGATGAACTTAAGCGTGACCGTCGCTGGTGTCAGGGTAACCTAATGAACTTCCGCCTGTTCCTGGTGAAAGGGATGCACCCTGTTCACCGTGCGGTGTTCCTGACCGGCGTCATGTCCTACCTCTCCGCGCCGCTGTGGTTTATGTTCCTGGCTCTGTCGACCGCACTGCAGGTGGTACACGCATTGACCGAGCCGCAGTACTTCCTGCAGCCGCGTCAGCTGTTCCCGGTCTGGCCACAGTGGCGACCTGAGCTCGCGATTGCGTTGTTCGCCTCGACGATGGTGCTGTTGTTCCTGCCGAAGCTGCTGAGCATCATTCTGGTGTGGTGCAAAGGGTCGAAAGAGTACGGCGGTTTTGTTCGCGTAACGCTCTCCCTGCTGCTGGAAGTACTGTTCTCCGTACTGCTGGCACCGGTTCGCATGCTGTTCCACACCGTTTTCGTGGTCAGTGCGTTCCTGGGCTGGGAAGTGGTATGGAACTCGCCGCAGCGTGACGATGACTCCACGCCGTGGAGCGAAGCCTTTATGCGCCATGGTTCTCAGCTGCTGTTGGGTCTGGTGTGGGCGGTCGGTATGGCATGGCTGGATCTGCGCTTCCTGTTCTGGCTGGCGCCGATCGTCTTCTCGCTGATCCTGTCACCGTTCGTTTCGGTGGTCTCCAGCCGCTCAACTAACGGCCTGCGCACCAAGCGCTGGAAGCTGTTCCTGATCCCGGAAGAGTACAACACGCCGAAGGTGCTGGCCGATACCGAAACGTATCTGGAGCAGAACCGCGCTCGCGTGCTGGACGATGGCTTTATGCATGCGGTATTTAACCCATCGTTGAATGCTCTGGCAACGGCAATGGCTACCGCGCGTCACCGTGCGAGCCACGTGCTGGAGATTGCCCGCGATCGTCACGTCGAGCAGGCGCTGAACGAAACCCCGGACAAGCTGAACCGCGATCGCCGTCTGGTGCTGTTGAGCGACCCGGTCACGCTGTCTCGTCTGCATTACCGTGTGTGGGCCGCACCGGAGAAATATTCTTCGTGGGTGGCTGAATACGATAAGCTGCAGCTGAATCCGCTGGCGCTGAAAGCCAAATAGTGGAGTGCTTCCCCGGCGGCGCTTCGCTTGGCCGGGCTACGGAACCTGTAGCCCGGACGAGGTGCGAAGCACCGACTCCGGGGAAATTCCAGCACCAATATTTGCCGTAAGGAAATACCGGCCATCAAGCCGGTATTTTTTTGTCTGTTTAATGAGGTAAACGACGTGATAAGAATGATACTGGTCGCCGCCATGGCGATAATGCTTACCGGATGCGGCAGCATTATCAGCCGGACGATCCCGGGCCAGGGCCACGGGAATCAGTACTATTCGGGTGTGAAGTGGGATCTACGCGACTCTGCCTGGCGCTACGTCACCATTCTCGACCTGCCGTTCTCGCTGGTCTTCGACACGCTGCTGCTGCCGATTGACGCAAGCCATGGTCCTTACGAATAATTAACGCTCGTCCCACTCATCGGCGGCAGTCTGGCCCTCTTCGGTATCCTGCGAGGGCTCAAGCTGATACTCGCCTTCATCCCATTCGTGCAGCGTATTTTCTTCCAGCCATTCCTGACGTAACTCAATCTCGTCAAAATCACCGTCAAACACGCTTTGTGCGGCCTCACCGCTGAGCATCGGCACGCACTCGCCTTCTTCATCTTCTTCGGCGAAGAACTCGGCCTGCCACATGATGTCACCATCCTGTAGTATGTACTTTTGCATATTGAACTGCTCTACGTCCGCTTCATCTTCCTCAAGTCCGGGGTTATCGGCGAGGAACGTTTCACGTGCCGCATCAATAGCTTCTTCGAGCGTGGCGTATAAAGTCATCTCAACTCCCTGCAATGTGGTGAGGTATTCAGGGAAATAATAGCTTAACTTTTGAGTTGCACACGTCCGGCGATTTGATTTAACGCAAACCGCCGGATGATGTGTTTAAGAACGGGAAGGGACGGGGCTGCGACGCAGGCTAAAACCGGTATAAATGGCGTTGAACAGCACGACGGCGGCGGTTACGCAGAAGACCGCGCGGAAGCCGTAGTTTGCCGACACGGAGGCGCCAATCAGCGGCCCGGTGACGTTACCAATATCGCGGAACGACTGGTTATAGCTGAAAATTCGCCCGGCAATCTGGTTGCTGGAGTTATAGACCAGCAGCGTTTGCACCGCAGGTAGCAGCGCGCCGTCAGCCGCACCCAGCAGGAAGCGCAGGATACCGAGCTGCAGCGGGTTCTGCACAAACGACATCGGGATCAGCAGCAGCACGGAGACCACCAGCGCCACGATAAGAATTTTTTCCGGGCCAATACGGTCGCCGAGCTTACCTAAACGCGGCGCGCAAATTAGCGCCGCCACGCCGGGCACCGAGGCTATCATGCCGCTGACAAAGGCAATATTGCTGATATTCCCTGCAAGGTCACGTACGTAAAGTGTCAGAATCGGGGCGATAGAGCCGGTGGCGACCTGGATAATCAGCGTGGTGACGAACAGGCTCAGCACCAGTTCGCGGTTTTTCAGCGAGCCAAACACCTCTTTGACGTGCAGCATCTCTTTTTTCGATACCGGCGTGAACTGCTCGCGGATGAAGAACAGCGTCATCACGAAGCAGACAAACAGCACCGCGGCGGTCATAAAGAACACCGGACGCAGGCCGTAGTTATCGGCAAGAAAACCGCCGGCCAGCGGCCCCAGCAGCGCGCCGCTCACGGCACCAGTCGACAGCGTGCCCAGCGCCCAGCCGCTCTTGTGACGCGGAATTTGGGTGGCAATCAGCGCGTTGGCGTTAGGAATAAATCCCCCCAGCAGCCCCAGCAGTGCGCGCAGAATCAGAAACTGCCAGATATTCTGCGCCAGCCCCATTAACAGCATGACGATAGCCATACCCAGCGCCGAGCGCAGCAGCATGATCTTACGCCCTTTGCGGTCGGCCAGGCCGCCCCATAGCGGTGAGGCGATGGCAGAAAACAGGAAAGTGATACTGAAGACCAGGCCGGACCACATATTCAGCGAGCTGTGGCCGGTAACGCCGAGCGCTTCAACGTAAAGCGGCAGGAAAGGCATGACCAGGCTGAATGCTGCGCCGGTTAAAAAACAGCCGAGCCAAACGACAGCGAGGTTACGCTTCCAGTTAATGGGGGCATCTGAGGGTTGCATAGGGTTCCGCAGGCGAAATGTCGCCAAAAGAGAGTGTATTTATAAGCCTGCTAATTATGCTCCTGTGTTCATATCACTGCAATGTGGTCCGCTTTTAAAGCTAAAACAAAAACGCGCAGCCGGAGCTGCGCGTATAACGTTAGTACAGGGAAGGTGCTCCTTCCGGGCGCGTTTTAAAGCGCCGATGCAGCCACATGTATTGCTCTGGGGCCATCATGATGCATTTTTCGACGATGGTGTTCATCCATGCGGCGGTGACTTCGGCATTCTCCAGCGGCGGATCGCATTCCGGTTCGAGAATAATCAGTTCGTAGCCTTTGCCGTTCGGTTTACGGCGCGGCACAAAGGGAACCACGCACGCTTTTGACATTTTTGCCAGCATCCAGGTGCCGGAAGTCGTGGCGGCATCCTTCACGGCGAACAGCGGCGCGAAGACGCTGGCGCGCGGGCCGTAGTCGTGGTCCGGCGCATACCAGATAATTTCGCCGTTTTTCAGCGCGCGGACCATGCCTTTCAGGTCTTTACGGTCAATCATATCTTTGTTTGACCGCATGCGGCCCCAGGTTTGCAGCCAATCGATGACCGGATTATCGTTGGGCCGATAGACGCCAATCCCAGGGTTATGAATACCGAACATGCGGGCGCCCATTTCCAGCGTCAGGAAGTGAATACCGATCAGTAAAACGCCGCGGCCGGAATCCTGCACGGCGCGGATATGCTCAAGGCCGCTGGCATCCATCCAGCGGTTGATGCGCTTAGTCGGCCAGAACCAGGCGATCCCGGTCTCCATCACGCCCATCCCTACCGACTCAAAATTCTTAACCACAATCTGATGACGTTCAGCTTCGCTCTTTTCCGGGAAGCAGAGCTCAAGATTGCGGTATGCAATTTGCGCTCGGCGCTTCATCAACAGCAGGGCCAGACGGCCGATAGCGTTCCCGAGGCGATAAATAACCGGATACGGCAGTTGAACAACTAACCAGAGCACGCCAACACCCAGCCAGGACGGCCAGTAGCGGGGGTGCAGCAACGCTGTGGTGAATTTAGGTAACTGGGTCATGTCTTTCCTGTTATTACGAGCAACTGGCTCTATTGTCGCACTATTTTTCCGTCAGCCAAAACGACCGCGTCACGACTGTTGTCTATTCATACAACTATTTTGCAGAGCATTAGTAATGGTGAAAAGAATGTAGCGCAAAATGTGGGGATGTAAATTAACGATGATTGCTATATCATGCGCCCCGATTATTCCCATCCATTCTATTTTGCAGGATAAGAACACCATGCCAGTGTTACATAACCGCATTTCGAATGAGACGCTGAAAGCGAAGATGCTGGCAGAAACTGAGCCACGCACCACCATCTCATTCTATAAGTACTTCACTATTGTTGACCCAAAAGCGACGCGTGATGCGCTGTACGTCGCGCTCTCGGCGCTCAATGTCTTTGGTCGCGTTTACCTGGCCCGCGAGGGGATCAACGCGCAGATTAGCGTACCAGAGAGCCAGGTTGAAGCACTGCGTGACTGCCTGAACCGCTTTGACCCGGCGCTGAAAGATCTGCGTCTGAACATTGCGCTTGATGATGACGGGAAATCGTTCTGGGTGCTGCGCATGAAGGTTCGTGAGCGTATCGTGGCCGATGGGATCGACGATCCGACGTTTGATGCCAGCAACGTGGGTGAGTACCTGAAAGCGGCGGAAGTGAACGCCATGCTCGATGACCCCGACGCGCTGTTTATCGATATGCGTAACCACTACGAGTACGAAGTAGGGCATTTTGAACAGGCGATGGAGATCCCGGCCGACACTTTCCGCGAGCAGTTGCCGAAAGCGGTTGAGATGATGCAGGAGCATAAAGACAAGAAAATTGTCATGTACTGCACTGGCGGCATTCGCTGTGAAAAAGCCAGTGCCTGGATGAAGCACAACGGCTTTAATCAGGTCTGGCATATCGAAGGCGGCATCATTGAGTACGCTCGTCGCGCTCGTGAACAGGGTTTACCGGTACGCTTTGTGGGTAAGAACTTCGTCTTTGACGAACGCATGGGCGAACGAATTTCCGACGATATCATTGCCCACTGCCATCAGTGTGGTACACCGTGCGACAGCCACACCAACTGTCTGAACGATGGCTGCCACCTGCTGTTTATTCAGTGCCCGACCTGTGCAGAAAAATACGAAGGCTGCTGTAGCGAAAGCTGCCAGGAAGAGCACAAACTTCCTGAAGAAGAGCAACGTCTGCGTCGCGCCGGGCGCGAAAACGGCAATAAAATCTTTAATAAATCGCGCGGTCGCCTGAATACCCGTTTAGGCATCCCGGATCCGCAGACCCAGAACGATTAATTGAAGTAGAGCCAGGCGATGTCGAGCAGCGCTAACAGCAGCCAGAGCATCAGATACAGCATCAGATGTTCGCGGACGTTGTTGAGCAGAAAGTAGAACAGGCGACGCATAGTATTCTCGATATAACGGCCCCGATGATTCGGGGCCGTTTTTTTAGGCTTTCGTTAGCCGTTAAAGCGGGACAGCGCAAACGGCGATAAATCGTACTCCGGCGTTTTCTGCTGCGCGAACTGCGCGGCAATTTCCCCCAGAACGGTGGCGAACTTAAAGCCGTGGCCGCTCAGGCCACCGATAAACAGCACATCGGGCTGGCCGGGCAGGGTGTCGATAATAAAATCTTCATCCGGCGTGTTGTCATAGGTACAGGCCGCGCCGTACAGGCAGCCGCCAATGCCCGGCAGGATCTGCCGCAGGAAGCTGAACGCTTCGGAACCGTCGGTGGCGACGCTGCCAAACGCTTTACGCTCTTCCGGGATGTTGATGACCTGGCCGCCGTTGTGTTTACCGATTTTCAGCTCGTTCTCCACCGCCGGGAAACCGTAGAACTGGTCGCCGTTCGGCAGCTCGCCGGTAAACGCCGGGAAGTTGTTTTTGCGGCTGTAGCGGCCGTCTGCCTGGAACCAGGCAAATACTTTGCGCACTGGCTGGATAGGCAGGTCAGGGTAAAGCTGTTTGACCCAGGTTCCCGCCGTCAGCAACAGCTTTTTGCCGCGCCAGCTTCCCTCGGAGGTCTCAATGGTTACGCCGTTCGTATCGCTATGAATAGCGGTAACCGGGCAGTTGAAAAGCTGCGCGCAGCCGGCTTCTTTTGCCATGGCAATCAGCGTTTTCACCGCCAGTTCGCTTTTCAGTACCCCTGAGCCAGGCTCAAAGATGGCACGGTAGTCTGCGGGGACGCGAATTTCGGGCCAGCGGGACATGACCGCCGCGGCATCAAGATGTTCAACTGCCAGAGAGAACTGTTCAGCACTCTGGGCGACGGTGTTCAGAAAGGTGGAGTCAGCGGGGCCAAGGTTAACGACGCCGCTTTGTTCAAACAGTGCTTCGCCGCTGGTTGCGGCTAGCTCGTCCCATAGCGCCTGGGCGCGAAGAACCAGCGGGACGTATTTCTCACCTTCACCATAGGCATGGCGCATCAGACGGGTATCGCCGTGATGACTTCCTTGCGGGTGCGGTGGCATATGGGCATCGGTCATCAATACATTTAAACCCGCTTTACGGGCGTAATAACCTGCCGCAGCGCCGACGGAGCCGCTACCAATAATAATAAGATCGTATTCCATAGTGATTCCCGACACGATGATAAAGCGCGAAGCCAGAGACTGGTAGAGTAATTAACCGATAGTGGTTATACAAGGGTGAAAATAATTAAGGCACCCGTAGGTGCCTGTTGGTCGTTAATACGACGAAAGTATCAGCGTTAATGCCTGCGATACTCATTGACCTGATAATCGCCAGACTCAATCTTGGCAATCCCGGCTTCCAGTATGGAAATAAACTGACGTGCGACATCGGTGGTTAGCCATAGGGTCTGGCCAACTTCAGCTTCTTTATTGCTCGATTGATTGGGGTCTTGGTAGTGCAGGCGCAGCATCATGGCATCGTAGCTATCAACGGTGCTGATGTCCCATCCAACGAGGGGATGGGTCTGGATGACTTCATTATTCTTTTCCATCATAACCCCTTCTTCATGTGTTAAAAGGCAACAACTCTCGAGGTTCAATGCAATTTTTTGTGAAGCTTTATCAGTATACAACAATTCAATAAATACTCGAGAATTGAAATCAAAAGCAACATAAATTCCTGAATAGACCGGTCGTTCGCGCAATAAACAACCATATTGTTCATTGTTTTTGCGGTTAATCTAAAAGATGGGGATAAATGAGAAAATAACAAGCAGAAAAGAACGAAAAAAAGCCGGGGCGACCCGGCAAAAACACAATGAGGGAGCAAATCTTAATCGGTGATGAACCAGTCGTCCGCGCTCTCCCAGGTTTCCTGGAGGATCTCGCTGATGCGGTCTTTATCTTCTTTAATGCCGCCGATGACGGAGAGGTTGTTGTTGGCCGCGTAGCGCACGCTGACGGTGCCTCCGCTGTCCGGGAATTGGTCGTTAATACGGCGGGAAAGTTCGCCTGCCAGCGCGTCTAGCGCACCTGCAGGCAGTGCAGTGGTTTTTGCAACGGTAACTTCAATACGCATAATTGCCCCCTGTGTAATATACTGTATATTTATACAGTCACCTTGCGGCTTTTACAACAGGGGGAGCGAAATTATTTTTTCACCGTCCAGCGCAGCGTTTCACCGGCCAGGAACGGCACCAGCGTATCGTCGCTGAGCGCGATGGTTTCGGCAACCTGACTTTCTTCGCGCACCAGTTCGACAAAATCCTCGTTTACCGGTAGGCCGTAGAAGCGCGGGCCGTTCAAAGAGCAGAAGGCTTCAAAGTGCTGCAGCGCGTTCATCTCTTCAAACACGGTAGCGTAGCTTCCCAGCGCCGTTGGGGCGTTGAAACAGCCGGCACAGCCGCAGCTAGCCTCTTTGCGATGGCGGGCGTGCGGCGCAGAATCGGTGCCGAGGAAGGCGCGAGTAAAGCCGCTGGCAACCAGTTCACGCAGCGCCTGCTGGTGGATATTGCGCTTAAGAATTGGCAGACAGTAAAGGTGAGGGCGTACGCCGCCTACCAGCATATGGTTACGGTTGAACATCAGGTGCTGAGGGGTAATGGTGGCGGCAATCAGTTCGTTGCCGTCGCGCACGTACTCGGCCGCATCTTTGGTAGTGATGTGCTCGAAGACGACCTTCAGGCCCGGCAGGCGCTGGCGCAGTGGTTCCATTACGGTGTCGATAAAGCGTGCTTCGCGGTCAAAAATATCAATTTCCGCGTGGGTGACTTCACCGTGCACCAGCAGCGGCATTCCCAGTTTTTCCATGCGTTCAAGCACCGGCATAATCGCATCGGTGCTGGTGACGCCGTGGCTGGAGTTGGTAGTGGCATTCGCCGGGTACAGTTTCGCTGCGGTGAATACGCCTTCGTTAAAACCGCGCTCCAGCTCGTTCGGGTCGAGGGTGTCGGTTAAGTAGCAGGTCATCAGCGGCGTGAAGTTATGCCCGGCTGGCACAGCGTCAAGAATGCGCTGGCGGTAGGCGATAGCCGCATCTACGGTGGTAATTGGCGGAACCAGGTTCGGCATGATAATTGCGCGGCCATACAGCTCACTGGTATACGGGACAACCGTTTTTAGCATCTCGCCATCGCGAAGATGGATATGCCAGTCGTCTGGGCGGCGAATTTTCAGAACTTGCGGTAATGCGGTCATTTGAGGCTCCGGCTGGTGGGAAATCAGTCATTTTTTGCCGGGCACTAAGGATAAGCGGAAACGTTTTCCTTTGCATCCTTTTCTGTGAAATTTGTTTGCGAAAGAAGAAAACCCTCTCCTTGAGGGGAGAGGGTTTAAAAGGGGGCGTGCCGGGAAATTAGTCCGTGAACGGGATAATGATTTCGCCCGGTTTCACCTCAATACCCTTGGCAAATTTCTTCGCCAATGCTTCACCCTGGCTGGCATCTTCTTTCAGCACGTAGGCCGGTTGCTTATTAAAGTACGTGCGCAGCGACTGGTTGAGGTAAGGGATCAGCGTCTGTACCACCGTCTGCATCTTCTCCGGCGTGACTTTCGCATCCTGGATCTCCATCTCCTGAAGGTAGATGGCGCCTTGTTCTTTGTTGAACACCGGCAGCGCTTTCAGCGTCAGGGCGATATTCGCTTTCTGGCTGCCAAAGAGGGAGTTCATATCCAGTTTGGCATCGCCGCTCAGCGTCACTTTGTTCGGCTCTTCACGACCAATTGCGCTGGAGAGGTTGCTCAGGACGATATGGGCATCGGCTACGCCGGGTACGCCAATATCTTTCGAGAAATTATTCCGCTTCTGTAACGCCTGGTTAATCTCCTGCTCGCTAACGGAATATTGCGTGAGTTGATTACAGCCAACCACCAGGCCGCTAACGATCAGTGCGGCAATAACAAACAATTTTTTCATGAGGTTCCTCAAGGTAAAGCGTTCGGTGCATCCTGACATAAAGCAGCATACCCTGTTAGTAGAACTCTGACAGCGGAAAATGCTGAAAGTGCCGTGGCGAAGGCGCTGTGGGCCACGCCATGGGCGGCTTTTACGACGGAACGTTTACCTGTAGCTCCATTCAACGGCCTGTATACGGTGCAATATCAGGCCCGTTTTTGTTTGGCGTCAGTGTCCTCAGCATTGCCCTGCGTGGTTTTCTCACTGAGAAAATCGGCATCATTTTCAGCATGATTGTCATCGTTCATCGCTTTTTTGAACCCTTTCAGCGCCGCACCAAAATCAGAGCCCAAAGAGGCAAGTTTTTTGGTACCGAATAACAGCACAACCAGAACGACAATGACTAACGGTTTGGTGACGCTAATTTCGCCCATCATGACACCTTAATAGAAAAAATAGAGAGAATAACCGTCGGCGTAATGAACCGGTCGCCTGAGTATTTGGGATGCGAATTTTCGCAAACCCAAGATTAATTTATTTGTCTCTTAATGGCATTGATTTCGCACCGTTCGTCTTTATGCATGAGGGCGCGTAATGTCACGACTCGTGATAAAGAGAGAGGCGCGGTAACATCTTCATTTTGCCGGACTATCTCACTTTTTCATGTATTGCCAGCGATAGGGCTTTTTTATCACAATGCATCATGACAGATTGTTGTTTTCATTGACCGCCGTGGGCAGGTAGAGTGAGACGACCAGGGTATACGTTGGGTACAGGAGTAGTGAGATGTTTGGCTATCGCAGTAATGTGCCGAAAGTTCGGTTGACCACCGACCGGTTGGTGGTGCGTCTGATTCACGACCGGGACGCCTGGCGTCTGGCCGACTATTACGCCGAGAATCGGCAATTTTTAAAGCCCTGGGAACCGATTCGTGACGACAGTCATTGCTATCCTTCCGGCTGGCAGGCGCGTTTGTCGATGATTAATGAGTTTCATAAGCAGGGAACGGCGTTCTATTTCGCGCTGCTTGACCCGGAAGAGAAAGAGATTATCGGCGTGGCGAACTTTTCCAACGTGGTGCGTGGCTCGTTTCATGCCTGCTACCTCGGCTACTCCATCGGCCAGAAATGGCAGGGGCAGGGGATGATGTATGAAGCGCTGACCAGCGCGATTCGCTATATGCAACGCACTCAACATATTCACCGCATTATGGCCAACTACATGCCGCATAATAAGCGCAGCGGCGACCTGCTGGCGCGACTGGGCTTTGAAAAAGAAGGCTACGCGAAAGACTATCTACTGATTGACGGCGAATGGCGCGATCACGTGCTGACGGCGTTGACCACCCCACAATGGACTGCAGGTCGATAAGGAGACCCGAATGAAATATCAACTGAGCCCGCTGGAAGCCCGCGTCATTGGCTGTTTGCTGGAAAAGCAGGTCACGACGCCGGAGCAATATCCGCTCTCGATAAACGGCGTGGTCACGGCCTGTAATCAAAAAACTAACCGCGAGCCGGTGATGACGCTCAGCGAAGCGGAAGTGCAGGATCAGCTGGATACGCTGGTGAAACGTCACTATCTGCGTACGGTGAGCGGTTTTGGTAATCGCGTCACTAAGTACGAACAGCGCTTCTGCAACTCCGAATTTGGCGATCTGAAGCTGTCGACGGCAGAGGTGGCGCTGGTGACCACGCTCTTGCTGCGCGGTGCCCAGACGCCGGGCGAACTGCGCGGTCGTGCGCAGCGTATGCATGAATTTACTGATATGGCGGAAGTAGAGAATACGCTGGAACGTCTGGCGAATCGCGAAGATGGCCCGTTTGTGGTGCGTCTGCCGCGAGAACCGGGTAAGCGGGAAAGCCGCTATATGCATCTGTTCAGCGGTGAGGTTGATCTTCAGGCGGCAGCCGCCCAGAGTGATGCGCCAGCGGCGGACGATAGCCTGCTGGCCCGCGTCGAGATGCTCGAAGGGGAAGTTGCCGAACTTAAACAGCGTCTGGATTCACTGCTGGCGCACCTCGGGGAGTAAGTCTTATGGCGAAGATTCGCATTGGTGTGGTGGGGCTTGGCGGTATTGCGCAGAAAGCCTGGCTGCCGGTATTAAGCGCCGCCACGGACTGGACGCTGCAGGCTGCGTGGTCACCGGGTAAAGAGAAAGCGCTGAAGGTGTGCGAAACCTATCGCCTGCCTTATGCCGACTCATTGACTGCATTAGCCGCCCAGTGCGATGCGGTCTTCGTGCACAGTTCTACTGCATCGCACTACGCGGTGGTGAGTGAGTTGCTGAACGCTGGCGTCCACGTCTGCGTGGATAAACCGCTGGCCGATAAGCTTGACGATGCGGAGCGGCTGGTGGCGCTGGCAGCACGGAAAAACCTGACGTTAATGGTCGGCTTCAACCGCCGCTTTGCGCCGCTTTACCGCGAGCTCAAAAAGCGTGCCGGAGAGATGTCGTCGTTACGGATGGATAAACACCGTGCCGACAGCGTTGGCCCGCATGACCTGCGCTTTACGCTGCTCGATGATTATCTGCACGTGGTCGATACCGCGCTGTGGCTGGCGGACGGTAAGGCGACGCTGCGCGATGGAGTACTGCAAACCACTGACGAAGGGCATATGTTTTATGCCGAGCACCATTTCAGCCAGCCGGGGCTGCAAATCACCACCAGCATGCACCGCCGGGCGGGCAGCCAACGCGAGTGGGTGCAGGCGGTGGCCGACGGCGGGCTGTTTGAGGTGTCGGATATGCGCGAGTGGCGTGAAGAGCGCGGGTCCGGCATTGTAACCCGGCCGATTCCGGGCTGGCAGACCACGCTTGAGCAGCGCGGGTTTACCGGCTGTGCGCATCATTTTATTCAGTGCGTTCAGAATCAGACGGTTCCTGAAACGGCAGGGGAACAGGCGATAGCGGCGCAGCGAATGGTGGAAGGATTGTGGCGTGAGGCGATCCGCGAGTAGGTTTATTCCGGGTTAGCGCTATAGGCCACTAACCAGCTGTAACATCTGGCAGTAGCAATTCATCCCGAACCCGGTAGACTAACGCCACTTTTTTAGCGCTCATCCATCGGGCGCTTTGATCCGGGTTGTGGAATCACAAGTTAATGAATCTATTAAAATCGCTGGCTGCCGTCAGCTCGATGACTATGTTTTCGCGCGTACTGGGATTTGCGCGTGACGCGATCGTAGCGAGGGTGTTTGGCGCCGGAATGGCGACCGATGCCTTTTTTGTGGCCTTTAAGCTGCCAAACCTGCTGCGCCGTATCTTTGCCGAAGGCGCGTTCTCGCAGGCGTTCGTACCGATTCTGGCCGAATACAAAAGCAAGCAGGGCGAAGACGCGACTCGGGTATTTGTCTCTTATGTCTCGGGCCTGCTGACGCTCGCGCTCGCGCTGGTGACCGTGGTGGGGATGCTGGCGGCACCGTGGGTGATCACTATCACCGCACCGGGCTTTGCTGACACGGCGGATAAATTTGCGCTGACTACCCAACTGCTGCGCATTACCTTCCCTTATATTCTGCTGATTTCGCTGGCCTCGCTGGTCGGGGCCATTCTCAACACCTGGAACCGCTTCTCGGTGCCGGCGTTTGCGCCGACGTTCCTCAACGTCAGTATGATTGGCTTTGCATTGTTCGCCGCGCCGCACTTCCACCCGCCGGTTCTGGCGCTGGCGTGGGCGGTGACCGTTGGCGGGGTGCTACAGCTGGCCTATCAGCTGCCGCACCTGAAAAAAATCGGCATGCTGGTGCTGCCGCGCATCAACTTTAAAGATGCCGGTGCGGTGCGGGTGGTGAAACAGATGGGGCCGGCTATCCTGGGCGTCTCTGTAAGCCAGATTTCGCTTATCATCAATACCATTTTCGCCTCCTTCCTTGCCTCAGGCTCCGTCTCGTGGATGTACTATGCCGACCGTCTGATGGAGTTTCCGTCCGGCGTGCTGGGCGTGGCGCTGGGGACTATCCTGCTGCCGTCGTTGTCGAAAAGCTTTGCCAGCGGCAACCATGATGAGTACTGCCGTCTGATGGACTGGGGTCTGCGCCTGTGCTTCCTGCTGGCGCTGCCGAGCGCCGTAGCGTTGGGCATTCTGGCGAAGCCGCTGACCGTGGCGCTGTTCCAGTACGGTAAATTCACCGCCTTTGATGCCGCCATGACTCAGCGTGCGCTGGTGGCCTACTCCGTGGGCTTGATGGGACTAATCATCGTTAAAGTTCTGGCACCAGGTTTTTATTCCCGTCAGGACATCAAAACGCCGGTTAAAATTGCTATCGTTACGCTGATTATGACTCAGGTAATGAACCTGGCATTTATCGGCCCGTTGAAGCATGCGGGGCTATCGCTGTCGATTGGTCTGGCGGCCTGTCTGAACGCGGCGCTGCTCTACTGGCAGCTACGCAAACAAAAAATCTTTACCCCACAGCCGGGCTGGGCAGGATTCTTAGTCCGTCTGGTCATTTCGGTGCTGGTGATGTCGGCAGCTCTGGTTGGCTTGATGCACGTCATGCCTGAATGGTCACAGGGCACGATGCCTTACCGTCTGTTGCGCCTGGTTGGCGTCGTGGTTGCCGGAATCGTCGCCTATTTCGCTACCCTGGCGATTCTGGGCTTTAAAATTAAAGAGTTTGCACGCCGTACGGCGTAATAGAAAGGCACTGCGCGGGGCACATTCTGTGGCCCCGCCGCAATTCAGACGGAATATTTCTTCGCGCTGCGCGCCACCGGGGCACCCGCTGCCTGACCATCCTTGCCGTAAAGTCCGGTTTCCTGGAAAGGCTTAAGTACATCAATCGCCTGCTGGTTACGAAGGATCTGTCCTTCCAGCAGCCAGCCGTTATGCTGATTAAGACGATGCAGTTGCTGCGTGGTCTCGGTAATCACCTGCCAGCGGTCGCTATACGCTTCGCGCGTTTCACGCTGGGCGTCCTGTTCGACGCGACGCTGCTTCTCCAGATAGTCTAACGTTGCCAGCAGAGAGCTTTTCTCTTCGGTGATGCTGGCAAGCTGCAGGCCGTTAACGCTGCCTGCGGAGAGCTGCAGTTGTTCAGCATCCATCACCGCTTTCAGCGAGTTCAGGATGCTGGTCATTTGGTCCAGTATGGCTGACAAACCGCTCATCTCTTATTTACTCTGCAGATAATCTTGTGTGTCCTGGATCAGCGCGTCGGCGATTTTGCCGGTGTCCATTTTTAACTCGCCGTTGCGAATAGCCGTTTTCAACTCTTCAACGCGCGCCATATTAATATCGCCGGCAGAGGAGCGGGTTAACGCCGTCTGGGCGTTACTTAACGTGACGCTGGCGCTGGTCGCCGTCGCCGTTTTTTCCGCACGCACTTTCGGGGCGCTGGTCTCAGGGGTTTCGCGTTGCTGGACGCTGGTCACCGCTTTCAGAGAAGATGTACGATCGATGCTCATGGTTCTTTCCTCATTGAGGCTCTTGTATGGCGCAGGCGCCGACTCTCTTAAATGTTAATTATCTATCGGCAAGCGACACATATTCTTTATAACGTTTATAGATTAATCAGAATATTCCCATCAGTATCGACCTGACCGCTCACAACCTGACCTGACGGCATGCGCACCCGTGCGTTCTGCGTGACGGCGGCGTTGTTCAATGCCTGACCTTCACCATTGATACTAAAACCTTCACCCTGGGCAATTACCATCACCTTCTGTCCGGCCTTGACGCGCCAAGACTGGCGCACCATCGACAGCTGCAGCGGCTGGCCGATGGCGACGTCGCGCAGGCTCACGGCATCCTGCGCCTGTGAAAGGTTGAGCATGGTCCGCGGCGGCAGCTGATCGAGTCTCCCGCGCTTTAACGTGACGTTCTGCGCCGCAATGGGTGTACCGCGCACGATAGGCGCGGCGGCAACCACATAGTCGCCAATGGCCTGCACGTTGACCTGTAAATACTGTTTAGCGTTCCCGCACTGTGCCACCACCGTCAGATTTCCCCACAGTCGCGAATTGCCCGGCGTACTGAGCGCAGGTGCGTCGCAGGCGAGCTGAAGGTTTTGCGTGTTGCGCAGCTTCACGCTGACCTCATTGCTAAAACCGGTCAGACGCTGGGTGAAAAAATCGGTGAGCTGTGCCTGGAGATCGGCTGCCAGAGCCAATGGGCTAAAGACCAGTGCCGCAGCGGTGAGAGGGGCAATGAGCTGACGCATGGAACGCTCCAGTGAGTAAAGAATGCATGCATTTTACCCATCTTGTCGCGACATCAACGCAATAAATAGCGACGCATATTGCGTTTATTCCGGCGATGACGCGCGCGTAAGGAGATTTAAGCTGTCGGCTGAAACTTTGTCATTAGCGGAGGAGACATGCTCGACAAACTCGACGCCGCCTTACGTTTTCAGCAAGAAGCGCTCAACCTGCGCGCCGAACGTCAGGAAATTCTGGCGGCCAATATCGCGAATGCGGATACCCCCGGGTTTCAGGCGCGCGATATTGATTTTGCCAGTGAACTCAAAAAAGTGATGGCGCGCGGGCGGCCGGAAAGCAGCGGCGTATCGCTGACGCTGACCTCCGAACGTCATATTCCCGCCCAGACGCTCTCTACGCCAGAGACCGATCTGCTGTACCGCATTCCCGACCAGCCTGCGATGGATGGCAACACCGTCGATATGGACCGGGAGCGCACGCAGTTCGCCGATAACAGCCTACAGTACCAGACCGGCCTTACGGTTCTGGGCGGACAAATCAAGGGCATGATGAGTGTCCTGCAGGGGAACTAATCCATGGCATTACTCAATATCTTCGACGTCGCCGGGTCGGCGCTGACCGCGCAGTCCAAACGTCTCAACGTCGCGGCCAGTAACCTCGCCAACGCCGACAGCGTCGCCGGGCCGGATGGTCAGCCTTATCGCGCCAAGCAGGTGGTGTTTCAGGTGGATGCGCCGATGGGCGCGGCGACCGGCGGCGTAAAAGTGGCCGACGTGGTGGAAAGTCAGGAGCCTGACAAGCTGGTCTATCAGCCGGGTAACCCGCTGGCGGATGCCAAAGGGTACGTTCGCATGCCTAACGTGGACGTGGTTGGCGAGATGGTAAACACCATGTCGGCATCGCGCAGCTATCAGGCCAACGTCGAAGTACTGAACACCGTCAAAAGCATGATGCTGAAAACGTTGACGCTTGGACAATAAGGGAGATAACCGATGTCTGTCGTATCCAATATTAATGATACCTCCAGCAGCAGCTCCGCCTCTTCGGCGCTGAGCAGCACCGGGACCAACAGTTCATCTGACCTGCAGAGCAGCTTTCTGACGCTGCTGGTGGCTCAGCTGAAAAACCAGGACCCGACCAACCCGCTGCAAAACAACGAATTAACCTCACAGCTGGCGCAGATCAGCACCCTGAGTGGTATTGAGAAACTCAATACCACGCTCGGTTCCATCTCCGGACAGATTGACAGCAGCCAGTCGTTGCAGGCCAGTTCGCTGGTCGGCCACGGCGTGATGATCCCCGGCAGCACCATTCTGGCGGGGAAAAGTGCGGGCAGCGAAAACGAGAGCGTGGACACCACGCCATTCGGCATTGAGCTGACGCAGGCGGCCGATAAGGTCACCGCGACCATCACCGATGGTAACGGCAAAGTGATCCGGACATTGAATATGGGCGCACAGACCGCGGGCGTTCATACCTTTACCTGGGACGGCAAGCTGGACGATGGCACGGCGGCACCGGACGGTGCTTACAACATCAGCTTTGCAGCCAGTCAGGGCACCACGCAGTTGGTGGTTCAACCGCTGCAGTTTGCGCTGGTACAGGGCGTTACCTTGGGCAAAGACGGCAACAAACTGGATTTGGGAACCTACGGCACCACCACGATGGACCAGGTTCGCCAGATTATCTAAGCCTTTAACAATTTCAGGAGAGACGTTATGGCCTTTTCACAAGCGGTCAGCGGTTTAAACGCGGCTGCCACCAACCTCGATGTTATCGGCAACAACATCGCCAACTCCGCCACCTACGGGTTTAAATCCGGGTCGGCCTCGTTTGCCGATATGTTCGCGGGTTCCAAAGTCGGGCTGGGCGTTAAAGTGGCGGGGATCACCCAGGACTTTACCGACGGCACCACCACCAGTACCGGCCGCGCGCTTGACGTGGCGATCAGCCAGAACGGCTTCTTCCGTCTGGTCGATACCAACGGCGCGGTGTACTACAGCCGTAACGGTCAGTTCTCACTCGACGAGAACCGCAACCTGGTGAACTCGCAGGGGCTGAACCTGACGGGCTACCCGGCAAGCGGCACGCCGCCGACCATCCAGCAGGGGGCAAACCCGGTGGCGCTGTCGATTCCGAACACGCTGATGTCGGCAAAAGCGTCGACCACCGGCACCATGCAGATGAACCTGAACTCGACGGATGCGGCGATTCCTTCAACCGTAACGTTCGACCCAAGCAATCCGGACACCTATAACAAAAAGGGTACTGTCACCGTTTATGACAGCCTGGGTAACTCGCACGATCTGAACGTGTACTACGTGAAGACCAGCGATCCGGGTAAGTGGGATGTCTGGACGCAGGATACCAGCGTTAGTACCGCCGAACCGGTGAAGGCGGCGCAGATGGCGTTCAGCGATAACGGTACATTGGATGGCGTGACGAGCTACACCCTGAATAAAGGTAATACGCCTCCAACCTGGGATCTAAATAACGCCGAGAACGGAACTCCAGAAATCCAGATTCAGATAGAGTCTCTGAATGGTTCTGCCGCAGGAATCTTCAACCTCAGCTTCCTCAACTCCATGCAGCAAAACACTGGCTCCAGCGACGTTGTTGCCACCACGCAGAACGGCTATGCGCCGGGCAGCCTGGTGAGCTATCAGGTCAACGATGATGGCTCGGTGGTGGGTAACTACTCCAACCGTCAAAGCCAACTGCTGGGCCAGATTGTGCTCGCTAACTTCTCCAACACCGGTGGGCTGCAATCTGAAGGCGATAACGTCTGGTCCGCGACCCAGTCTTCTGGCGTCGCGCTGCTGGGTACGGCGGGTACCGGTAACTTTGGCTCGCTGACCAACGGCGCGCTGGAAGCTTCCAACGTCGACCTGAGTAAAGAGCTGGTGAATATGATCGTGGCGCAGCGTAACTATCAATCGAACGCCCAGACCATCAAAACCCAGGATCAGATCCTCAACACGCTGGTTAACCTGCGTTAATCGTCTAATAGGGTGACCTCATGGATCACGCGATATATACGGCAATGGGTGCGGCCAGCCAGACCATGCAGCAGCAGGCGGTCACGGCGAGCAACCTTGCCAATACATCAACGCCGGGCTTTCGTGCCCAGCTCACCGCCATGCGTGCGGTGCCGGTCGTGGGGCCGTCCGTTGAGACGCGTACTCTGGTGGCTGCCACCACGCCGGGCGCGGATATGACGCCAGGCCAGCTGGACTACACCGCGCGTCCGCTGGACGTGGCGATTCAGCAGGACGGCTGGCTGGCAGTGCAGTCGGCGGACGGGAGCGAAGGCTATACCCGTAACGGTAATATCCAGGTCAGCTCCACCGGGCAGCTCACGATTCAGGGCAACCCGGTGATCGGTGAGACCGGGCCGCTGAGCGTGCCGGAAGGTTCGCAGGTGACTATCGCTTCGGACGGCACCATTTCCGCACTGACGCCGGGGGACCCGCCAAACACGGTTTCCCCGGTCGGTAAGCTGAAGGTCGTCAAAGCCACGGCAACGGAAGTGGCGCGCGGCGATGATGGACTGTTCCACCTCACGCCGTCGGCGGTGGCGACGCGTGGGCCAACCTTACAGGCTGACCCAACGCTGCGCCTGCAGTCCGGCGTGCTGGAAGGCAGCAACGTAAAACCCGTGGCGGCAATGGCGGACATGATAGCCAGCTCGCGCCGCTTTGAAATGCAGATGAAGGTTATCAGCAGCGTGGATGAAAACACGCAGAAAGCTAACCAGTTGCTGTCAATGAGCTAAGGAAAACTATGATCAGTTCATTATGGATCGCGAAAACCGGTCTCGACGCGCAGCAAACCAATATGGACGTTATCGCCAACAACCTGGCGAACGTCAGTACCAATGGTTTTAAGCGCCAGCGCGCGGTATTTGAAGACTTGCTCTATCAAACCGTTCGCCAGCCGGGTGCACAGTCATCCGAACAAACGACGCTGCCGTCAGGCCTGCAGATCGGTACCGGGGTTCGTCCCGTGGCGACCGAACGTCTGCACAGCCAGGGCAATTTGTCGCAAACCAACAACAGTAAAGACGTGGCGATCAAAGGCGACGGGTTCTTCCAGATCCTGCTGCCGGACGGCTCCTCGGCCTATACCCGTGACGGCTCGTTCCAGGTTGACCAGAACGGTCAGCTGGTGACCGCCAGCGGCTATCAGGTACAACCGGCGATCACCATTCCGGCGAACGCCATCAGCATCACCATCGGTCGTGACGGTATCGTCAGCGTGACCCAGCAGGGGCAGACGAACCCGGTGCAGGTGGGGCAGCTGAACCTGTCGACCTTTATGAACGACACCGGGCTCGAGAGTATTGGTGAAAACCTGTACATCGAAACCCAGGCCTCCGGGGCGCCAAACGACACCACGCCGGGTCTGAACGGTGCGGGTCTGCTGTATCAGGGCTATGTCGAAACCTCTAACGTCAACGTGGCGGAAGAGTTGGTCAACATGATTCAGGTGCAGCGCGCGTACGAAATCAACAGTAAAGCGGTATCGACGACCGACCAGATGCTGCAAAAACTGACGCAGCTGTAAGGCGTAGCCGGGTATTTCCCCGGAGTCGCTTCGCTCGTCCGGACTACACACTGTCGTAGTCAGGATGAGCGAAACGACTCCGGGATCTCCCGGGATAACATTGAGATTCAGAAGAAGAAAGCAATGCAAAAATCAGCAGCGTTTCGTTATCCGCTTTTAACCGTTGTCGCACTCAGCGTGGCAGGGTGCGCCCTCGTGCCGTCCAAGCCGCTGGTGGAAGGGGCGACGACCGCTCAGCCCATTCCCGGCCCGGTTCCGGTGGTGAATGGTTCTATTTTCCAGACCGCGCAGCCGATTAACTACGGCTATCAACCGCTGTTTGAAGACCGCCGTCCGCGCAATATCGGCGATACGCTGACTATCGTGCTGCAGGAAAACGTCAGCGCGAGCAAAAGCTCGTCGGCGAACGCCAGCCGCGATGGCAAAACGAATTTCGGCTTCGACACCGTACCGCGCTACCTGCAGGGCCTGTTTGGCAATGCGCGCGCCGATGTGGACGCCTCCGGTGGCAACACCTTTAACGGCAAGGGCGGCGCGAACGCCAGCAACACCTTTAGCGGCACGCTGACGGTGACCGTCGATCAGGTGCTGGTCAACGGCAACCTGCACGTGGTGGGCGAAAAACAGATCGCCATCAACCAAGGCACCGAATTTATCCGCTTCTCCGGGGTGGTTAACCCGCGCACCATCAGCGGCAGCAACACCGTACCGTCCACCCAGGTGGCGGATGCGCGTATCGAATATGTCGGCAACGGCTATATCAACGAAGCGCAGAATATGGGCTGGCTGCAGCGTTTCTTCCTTAACTTATCGCCGATGTAACGAGGTGAACCATGTTTAAAACTCTGCTAACCCTGACGCTGGTGCTGATGACCAGCCTCGCGCATGCCGAACGCATCCGCGACCTTACCAGCGTGCAGGGGGTGAGGGAAAACTCGCTGATTGGCTATGGCCTGGTGGTGGGGCTTGATGGCACGGGTGACCAGACGACGCAAACGCCGTTTACCACCCAAAGCTTGAACAACATGCTCTCTCAGTTGGGTATCACCGTGCCAGCGGGCACCAATATGCAGCTGAAAAACGTGGCGGCGGTGATGGTCACCGCGCAGCTTCCGGCATTTGGTCGTCAGGGGCAGAACATCGACGTGGTGGTCTCCTCAATGGGTAACGCCAAAAGCCTACGCGGCGGTACGCTGTTGATGACCCCGCTGAAAGGTGTGGACAGCCAGGTATATGCGCTAGCGCAGGGTAACATTCTGGTGGGCGGTGCCGGTGCGGCCGCCGGTGGCAGCAGTGTACAGGTGAACCAGCTGAACGGCGGGCGTATTACCGGCGGGGCGACCATCGAGCGTGAACTGCCAACGCAGTTTGGCGCAGGTAATACCATCAACCTGCAGTTAAACGATGATGACTTCACCATGGCTCAGCAGATTGCCGATACCATTAACCGTCGCAGCAGCCTCGGCAATGCTACCGCGCTTGATGCGCGTACCGTGCAGGTGCGTGCGCCGGTGGGCGGCAGCGGTCAGGTGCGTCTGTTGGCGGATATCCAGAACCTGGAAGTGGGTACCACGCCGCAGGATGCGAAGATCATTATCAACTCCCGTACCGGATCCGTGGTGATGAACCGCGAAGTGACGCTGGATAGCTGTGCGGTGGCGCAAGGTAACCTGTCCGTTACCGTTAACCGCTCCGCGCAGGTGAACCAGCCGGATACGCCGTTTGCTGGCGGCCGAACCGTGGTCACGCCGCAAACGCAAATTGACCTTCGCCAGAGCGGTGGTTCGCTGCAGAGCATTCGCGCCAGCGCCAACCTCAACAACGTGGTGCGTGCGCTGAACGCGCTGGGGGCAACGCCAATCGACCTGATGTCGATTATCCAGGCGATGCAGAGCGCAGGCTGTCTGCGCGCCAAGGTGGAGATTGTCTAATGCTGACCGACAGCAAATTACTGGCGAGCGCCGCCTGGGACGCGCAGTCGTTGAATGAACTGAAAACCAAGGCCGGGCAGGACCCGCAGGCCAACCTGCGGCCGGTGGCGCGTCAGGTGGAAGGGATGTTCGTACAGATGATGCTGAAAAGCATGCGTGAAACGCTGCCGAAAGACGGTCTTTTCAGCAGCGACCAGACGCGGCTCTACACCAGTATGTATGACCAGCAAATCGCCCAGCAGATGACCGCAGGAAAAGGTCTGGGGCTGGCGGAAGAGATGGTCAAACAGCTGTCGACGCAGCAGCAGGAGCCGGCCGACAACGTCGGTCAGGTACCGATGAAGTTCGATATGCAGACGGTCACCAGCTACCAGAACGCCGCGCTGACGCAGATGGTGCGTAAGGCGCTGCCGAAGGCGCCGGACAGCAGCGATACGCCGCTCTCCGGCGACAGCAAAGACTTCCTCGCCCAGCTCTCGCTTCCTGCGCGGCTGGCGAGTGAACAGAGCGGCATTCCTCACCACCTGATTCTGGCGCAGGCCGCGCTGGAGTCCGGCTGGGGGCAGCGGCAGATCCGCCGGGAAAACGGCGAGCCGAGCTTTAACCTGTTCGGGGTGAAGGCGTCCGGTGACTGGAAGGGCAAGGTGACGGAAATCACCACCACTGAATTTGAAAATGGCGAAGCGAAGAAGGTGAAGGCCAAATTCCGTGTCTACAGCTCGTATCTGGAAGCGCTGTCGGACTATGTGAGCCTGCTAACCCGCAACCCGCGCTATGCGGCGGTGACCTCCGCATCAACGGCGGAGCAGGGCGCACAGGCGTTACAGAACGCTGGCTATGCAACCGACCCGCAGTATGCGCGCAAATTAACCAGCATGATTCAGCAGCTAAAAGCGATGAGCGACAAGGTCAGCAATACCTACCGTAACGATATCGAAAATCTGTTCTGATGAGCCTCAAGTTTGCCGTCCGCCATCCGATAAGTAATACCATGGTCTTAAGAAGGAGCGTTCATGTCCAGTTTAATTAACAGCGCGATGAGCGGGCTGAGCGCCGCACAGTCGGCGCTGAATACCACCAGTAACAACATCTCCAGCTATAACGTAGCGGGATACACCCGTCAGACGACGGTGCTGGCTTCTGCCAACAGCACGCTGGGCGCGGGCGGTTGGGTGGGCAATGGCGTCAATGTCTCCAGCATTCAGCGTGAGTACAACGCGTTTATCACCAATCAGCTGCGTTCTGCGCAAAATCAGAGCAGCGGTCTGGCGACGCGCTACGAGCAGGTATCGAAGATCGATACGATGTTTGCCAGTTCGACTAACAATATTTCGACGACCCTGCAGGATTTTTTCAGTAGCCTGCAGACGCTGGTCAGCAACGCCGAAGATCCAGCGGCACGTCAGACCGTACTTGGTAAAGCCGATGGCGTCGTGAACCAGTTCAAGGTTGCCGATCAGTATCTGCGCGACCAGGACAAGCAGGTTAATCTTGGCATCACCTCAACCGTTGAGCAGATCAACAACTACACCTCGCAGATTGCCAGCCTGAACGACAAAATTGCGCGTCTGACCGGCGTGGGGGCGGGAGCATCACCAAACGACCTGCTGGATCAGCGCGATCAGTTGGTGAGCGATCTGAACAAGCTGGTTGGCGTAGAGGTGAGCGTCCAGGATGGCAGCACCTACAACATCACTATGGCTAATGGCTACACGCTGGTGGCAGGCACGAAGTCGAACCAACTTGCTGCAGTACCGAGCAGCGCCGATCCAACGCGCACCACCGTGGCCTATGTGGATAATGTGGCGGGTAGCATCGAAATCCCGGAAAAGCTGCTGACCACCGGCTCACTGGGTGGCATGCTGACCTTCCGTTCTCAGGATCTGGACCAGACGCGTAATAGCCTCAACCAGATGGCGCTGGCCTTTGCAGATGCTTTTAACAAGGTGCATGAAGGTGGCGTCGACGCAGATGGCAAAAAAGGTGAAGCGTTCTTCAGCTTTGGCATACCAGCGGTGCTGCCAAACGCTAAAAATACCGGCGGTGCAGAGCTGGTGGCACAGGTAAGCAAGGCCTCGGCGGTACAGGCGACGGATTATCGCATCGTCAATACCAGTGGCGGCTGGCAGGTAACGCGACTGTCTGATAACACCACGGTGACGTTGGATACGACCAGCACGCCGACCTCACTTCAATTTGATGGCTTAACGGTAAATGTCGAAACGGCTGACCCAACTAATGGCGCAGCAGTGGGCGATAGCTTCATCTTAAAACCGGTTTCCGACACCATCGTCAATATGAAAGTGGAGATCAGCAGTGAGTCGCAAATTGCGATGGGTATTGCGGATGCTTCTGGTAATAGCGGCGGCGAAAGTGATAACCGCAATGGGCAAAAACTGCTGGATCTACAGACCAGTAAAATCGTTGGTGGCTCAAAGAGCTTCAACGATGCGTACGCGGCGCTGGTGAGTAGCATCGGCACCAAAACCGCCACGTTGAAGAGCAGCAGCACCACGCAAGCAAGCGTCGTTACCGAACTCACGCAGCAGCAGCAGTCTATCTCCGGGGTAAACCTCGATGAAGAGTATGGCAACCTGCAGCTGTACCAACAGTATTATCTGGCCAATGCGCAGGTGCTGCAAACCGCAAGCACCATCTTCGACGCATTAATTAATATTCGCTAAGAAGAGGGAACATCATGCGCGTCAGTACTTTAATGATGTATCAGCAGAATATGCGGGGCATTACCGACTCCCAGTCTGCATGGTTGGGATACGGTGAACAGATGTCGACCGGAAAGCGGGTTAACCGCGCATCGGACGACCCGGTTGCGGCTTCTCAGGCCGTCGTGCTGTCACAGGCTCAGGCGCAAAACAGCCAGTATGCGACCGCGCGTACCTTTGCTACCCAGCGCGTCTCGATTGAAGAGAAAACGCTGTCTCAGGTCACCACGGCTATCCAGTCGGCGCAGGAGAAGATCGTATATGCCGGAAACGGCACGCTGAGCGACGATGACCGTGCATCACTGGCAACGGATCTCGAAGGTATTCGCGATCAAATCCTCAACCTCGCCAACAGCACTGACGGTAATGGTCGCTATATTTTTGCTGGCTATAAGACGGATGCAGCACCATTTGATGCGGATGGTACCTACAACGGTGGGTCTGAGAACGTGCAACAACAGGTCGATTCCGCGCGTACGATGGTTATTGGCCACACCGGTAATCTGGTTTTTGATAAAGACCCTGCGAGTGCGAGCACTGATGCCGATAGCAACATTTTTGTGGCGCTCAACAAGGTGATTGACGCGCTGAAAACGCCGGTAGGTGATGATGAATCCTTGAAAGCGGTGTCATCTGAAGCAATTGACAGAGCGAACCGTAGCATGAAAGGGGCGCTGAACAACGTGTTGACCGTTCGCGCCGAACTGGGTACCCAGCTTAACGAACTTGATAAGCTCGATTCGCTGGGCGATGACCGTGCGCTGGCGCAAACCCAGCAGATGAGCAACCTGGTTGACGTAGACTGGAACGAAACGATTTCGAATTACACCATGCAGCAAACCGCACTACAGGCAGCGTACAAAGCGTTTACGGATATGCAGGGAATGTCGCTGTTCCAACTGAATAAATAAAACATGTAGGTTTTGACATATCTGGAAACTGGATATGTTTTTGTCGCCCGCGTCACTACCCCGTCGCGGGCTTTTTTTCATCGCTTACTGCGCATTGAGTGCGGCGTTACGCAGACGCCAGGTTTCGCTGATGCGAATGGCGAGCGCCACCAGACCAGCAATCGTCGCCAGTACGACCACGCCTTCCCAACCGGCCATCGCATAAACCTGCGTACCCAGCACTGAACCCACGGACATCCCGATAAACACCCCGGTGAACAGCAGCGCGTTCAGGCGACCACGAGCCTGCGGTTCAAGGCTATAGACCAGGTTCTGATGCGCCACCAGGCTTGACTGCAGGCCTAGATCAAAGCCCACGGCGGAGACAGCAATCAGCGCCAGTTGCGCCATCGGCGGCAGCACCGGGAGCAGCAGCATCAGGGCAAATGAGATGCTGACCAGCAGTGCACCCAACTGAGTGACCTTTTCGGCACCGACTTTATCCGCCAGACCACCTGCCAGCGGTGCCGCTAATGCCCCGGCGGCACCGGCGATACCGAACCCACCGGCAACGGCGCTGCCCATGTGGTAGTGCTCGGCCAGCATCACGGCAAGGGTAGACCAGAAGGCGCTAAAGGCGATAGAGAGAAAGCCCTGCGCCATGGCGGCACGACGCAGCGTCGGGTAGCGACGCCACAGGTGCGCCATTGAAGCCATCAGTGCCGGATAGCGCAGCTCTGAGTGGGCGGTAAAATTCGGCAGCACGCGCCACAGCAGGGCTCCAATCAGCGCAATGCTGACGGCAGCGGCCTGGTACATCACGCGCCAGCCGAACAGTTCCCCCACCACGCCGCTCACGGTACGCGACAGCAGAATACCCAGCAGCAGACCGGTCATGACCGTACCCACCATTTTTCCCTGCTTGCCAGCCGGAGCAAGGATCGCCGCCGCCGGGACAATATCCTGCGCCATGGTGGCCGCCATCCCGATAAGCAAACTCACCGCCAGCAGCGAGTGAAACTGCTGGGTCAGGCTGTAAACCAGCAGCAGTACCGCCAGCGACAGGCTTTTCAGCAAAATGAGCGTCCGGCGGTCGTAGCGGTCACCGAGCGGCAGCAGAAACAGAATCCCCAACGCGTAGCCGGCCTGGGTCAGGGTAGGTATCAGCCCCATGCCTTCTACGCTCAGGTTTAAGGTCGAGCCCATCAGCGGCAGCAGAGGCTGGGCGTAATAAATGGCGGCGACGCTGAACCCAGCGCCCAGCGCGAGGATAAAAATAAGCAGGCCATTTGCCTGTGTTGATGCGGTGTGATTGTTCATGATGTTGTTGTCCTCAACGGTGTATGAGGTGCATTTTCCGCGTCTTTGGGGTAGAGCGGTAGCCGGCAAGGTGGTAAAACAGTTATACGTTTGACGTATAGGCAAGTCGATAATGAAAAGAAATGAGCGTATAGATCGCGTCGAGCTGATGCGGACCTTTATTCGCATTGTGGAGTCCGGTTCGCTCTCCGCTGCTGCCCGGCAGCTCCAGACCACCCAGGCCACCGTCAGCCGCCGCCTGCAATCGCTGGAGGAGATGCTGGGCGCGAGGCTGCTGCAACGCTCGACGCATGCCATGAAGTTGACGGACGACGGTGAGCGCTGCTATCAGCATGCCCGGCAGGTGGTGGAGTCCTGGCTGGCGCTGGAAGATGCCTTACAGTTTTCTGATGACCAGCCGGTCGGTACGCTGCGGGTACGTGCACCGCATGCCTTCGGTCAGCAACAGCTGCTGACGCCGCTGGTGGGCTTTCTGGCACGCTATCCGCAGTTGTCGGTGGAGTGGATGCTGCATGATAAAGCGGTGGACTTTATCAGCGATAATATCGACTGTGCGATCCGCGTGGGGGCCGACGTTGACCCGGCAACGGTATCGGTGCTGCTGGCGGAAGTGCCGCGCTGTATCGTGGCCTCGCCCGAACTGCTTGCGCGCTATCCGGCGGTGGAAAGCCCTGAGTCGCTCTCCGCGCTGCCGTGGATTGCCATCAGCACCTTCTATCAGCATGAGGTCACGCTACGCCATACCGAGAATGACGAGACGGTGAATGTCGCGGTGGCGGCGCGGCTCAGCACTGACAGCCTGTACGTGGCAAAAAATGCGGCGCTGGCACACGTGGGCGTGGCGATTGTCTCAAGCTGGACGGTGGAAGCGGAATTGGCGAGCGGGGAGCTGATTGAGCTATTGCCGCAGTGGCAGGCCGCGCCGCTGCCGGTGCATCTGGTGTATCCGTGGGCGCGGTACTACCCGACGCGGCTGCGTAAGTTTCTCGATCTGATGCGGGAAGTGATGCCGCAAATTGCTGGCATGCAGCAGCCAAAAAAAGGGTAAAAAAAATCGGCCACCGGGGCCGATTTTTTATTTCACACGCGGGCGGTTATTCAACCGGCTGCGGGCGGGTTGGACCTGAGGTCGCAGTATGCGTTGCGCTGTGACCACCGGCGGAACCTTTACCGTCGAAGTCAAAGGCAGGGCGAACCCAGTCGCTGTGACGCGGCGCTTCAGGCACATAGGTTGGCGCAGGTGCGCGAGTCATTGGTGCCGTGGCATGGTGAGCGGCGGCAGGGGCTGGCTCGGCGACAACAGGCGCTTCGACAACCGGTGCCGGTGCAACCACTGGCGCTTCAACGACCGGAGCTGCTGCGACAACTGGCGCAACCACTTCAGGCGTTACCGCTACCGGAGCTTCAACCACTGGCTCTGCGACTGCCGGTTCGGCTTCCACGTTGGCTTCTTCAACCGGCGCTGGGGTTTCGGCAACCGGCTGTGCCGGCGCTTCTTCAACAACGACTGGCTCTTCAGCTACCGCTTCTGTAACGACCGGAGCAGGCGCATCTTCCTGCGCTGGCGCTGCTGCTTCAGCAACCACCACAACAGGTTCAACGACGGCTTCTGATTCAACCACTTCCGCAGGCTGTACCGGCGCTTCAACCGCTACCGGTGCAACTGGCTCAGCGGCAGCGATAGGCGCTACGGCTTGCTCAACGGTTTCTGCCACGATTGGTTGTGCAATCTCTTCCTGCTCAACCGGTGCATCAACGATGGCCTGATCCTGAACCTGTGCAACCGGGTAACGGATCCACACTTTACCGGATGCCAGTTCTGGCGACGCACAGGCGACGGTCAGCGGCATTGGTGATTGGGTCGGGTAACGCTCATCACGGTAGCGACGGCGACGCTGGCCGCTGACGCGCAGGTGACGTGGAGAACGACGGGAGCGACGCGGCATACCGTTGTTATCACGACCTTCTGCGCTATCGTCCTGCTCGGCTTGCGCCGGAACATCAACGACGGCTGGCAGATCAACTTTCGCCAGAGCGGTACGTGGTGCTTCTTCTTGCTGTGGTTCATCAGCAATCAGTTCACGTGCTGCGGTCTGCTCAGGGGTTTCGATACGCACTTTCTGCGACAGCTGACGCGGCTTGCGACGCGGCATGTTCTGAACGCGCTCTTCCGCTGCGGCTTCCTCAGCAATAACCGGCTGTTCTTCGCGGCTCTGCGGCTTAGCTTCCTGCGGTTGCTGACGTTTTTCGTCGTTGCGGCGGCGGTTACGTTCGCGGCGGGACTGCTGCTGCTCGTCACGGGATTTCGCTTTCTCGCTGTCGTCTACGGCAGCGGCCTGGCGGTTTTCACGTGCCTCACCGGTCTGCTGTGGCTTTTCACGACGGTTGCGACGGTTGTCCTCGCGGCCTTCACGGCTCTCGCGCGGTTCACGGCCTTCAGCGTTTTCACCACGGTCGTTACGTTCGTTACGCTCGTTGCGATCGCCACGGCGGTCGTTACGATCACCACGATCATTACGGTCGCGACGGTTGTTCTGACGCGGTTTGCGACGTTCCTGTTGACGTTCCGGCTTGGCTTCCTGCTTCTCTGGCTGGGCTTCAACCGGCGTTTCCGGGGTACCGGCAAACAGGTTTTTCAGCGCGCCGAAGAAACGGGAAATCAGGCCTGGTGCAGCAGGTGCGGCAGCAGCGGTCGTTTTAGCCTGCGGCGCAGCGGCAACAGCACTGGTTTTGACAGCCGTTGGCTCTGGCACTTCAGGCATCACGAAGGTCGCCAGCGCTGGCTGTTCAGGCAGCTTACGCTCAACAAACTCTTCTTCTACCGGCAACGCCATGGCTTCTTCATGCAGCTTCGGCAGCAGGTAGCTCAGGGTAGTGGTCTCTTCACCTTTACGCACGCGCAGTACGGAGTAGTGCGGGGTTTCCATCTGATCGTTTGGCACGATGATGCAGCGAACATCGCCCTGACGGGATTCGATGGCGCTGATAGCGGCGCGCTTTTCGTTCAGCAGGTAAGAGGCAATTGGCACTGGGACAATCGCATGAACTTCTTTGGTGTTCTCTTTCAGCGCTTCTTCTTCAATCAGACGCAGAATGGAGAGCGACAGCGATTCGTTGTCACGCACGGTACCTGTACCGGAGCAGCGCGGGCAGACGTGGTGGCTGGATTCACCCAGTGACGGGCTCAGACGCTGACGGGACATCTCCAGCAGGCCGAAGCGAGAAATGTGGCTGATCTGGATACGCGCACGGTCCTGACGCACCGCTTCACGTAGACGGTTTTCTACCGCGCGCTGGTGGCGTACCGGGGTCATGTCGATAAAGTCGATAACGATCAGGCCGCCGAGGTCACGCAGGCGGAGCTGACGGGCGATTTCATCGGCCGCTTCCAGGTTGGTGTTGAATGCGGTTTCTTCGATGTCGCCGCCGCGGGTAGCACGTGCGGAGTTGATATCGATAGCGGTCAGCGCTTCGGTGCTATCGATAACGATAGAACCGCCTGACGGCAGACGGACTTCACGCTGGAAAGCGGATTCAATCTGCGATTCGATCTGGTAGTGGCTGAACAGCGGGATTTCACCGGTGTACAGTTTGATTTTGCTGCTGAAATCCGGACGACCCAGCGCAGAAATGTGCTGACGCGCCATCTCCATCACTTTCGGGTTATCGATCAGGATTTCGCCGATGTCCTGGCGCAGATAGTCGCGGAAGGCGCGAACAATCACGTTGCTTTCCTGGTGAATCAGGAACGGAGCAGGGCGGCTGTCAGCGGCTTTCTGGATAGCTTCCCAGTGCTTCAGGCGGAAGCTTAAATCCCACTGCAGCGCTTCGGCGGATTTACCCACGCCAGCGGTACGTACGATCAAGCCCATGCCGTCCGGCAGCTCGAGGCTTGCCAGCGCTTCTTTCAGTTCGGTGCGATCGTCACCTTCAATGCGACGGGAGATACCGCCAGCACGTGGGTTGTTCGGCATCAGCACCAGGTAGCTGCCCGCAAGGCTGATAAAGGTGGTCAGTGCAGCGCCTTTGTTGCCGCGCTCTTCTTTATCAATCTGAACGATAACTTCCTGACCTTCGCGCAGGACGTCTTTGATGTTCGGACGACCATGAGCGTTGTAATTAGCAGGGAAGTATTCGCGAGCAATTTCTTTGAGGGGGAGGAAACCATGACGTTCGGCGCCGTAATCAACAAATGCGGCTTCGAGACTTGGTTCAATACGGGTAATTTTGCCTTTGTAGATGTTCGCTTTTTTCTGTTCGTGTCCTGGGCTTTCAATATCCAGATCGTACAGACGCTGCCCATCAACGAGGGCGACACGCAACTCTTCCTGCTGAGTTGCGTTGATTAACATTCTTTTCATCGTAACTTACTCATTATTCTTACATTGACGACTAAGCTGCGAGCAGAGTGTTGCCTTTCCGGGGTAAACCGATGGCCTCGTGACTATTCACGTCGCCAACCTCACGGTTGTCGCTCGCTTAAGAGGCGCAGAGTGTCGGTAGCCTGTGTTTCAAGCGGAAACACAGCGCAATTATTTGGGGAACAGCCTGGGATAACTCTCCAGAGAAGATTCCATTTATACTCGTTATCTTTCAGAAGGTAGAGGTCTGCACGGATGTTTCCCGTTGCGTTTTCTGTCTGCCATCTAAAAATCATACAGTATATGTACCGGTAAGGACTGCAACTCGCAGCCCGCTAACTGTCTGAACGATCAATACGTCTTACGCCATTGCTGCGTGGATGATCGGACGGACAAAACTGGTCATTCCGTAAATATCCTTGTTATTCCAGGTTCAACACGGAAAACAGATTCATTATTCCTTGCTAACCTGGTTATAGCAAGATGACTTTCACCTTTTATCACCCGGTTACTCACAGTTTTTTCACCAGTCCGATGAGATTGTTCTAATAACAAACAACTCATAGGGTGAAGCAACGTCAGAAATGGGTAATGATAAATATAAGCATAGAAAAATGAGTGGCGCTATTGAGCCGGGATATTTAGAATCGCGCACCATGAAAACTGAGACTCCGACCGTAAAAATGATTGCCATTAGCGCTGATGAAGCCGGGCAACGAATTGACAACTTTTTGCGCACCCAGCTGAAGGGCGTGCCGAAGAGCATGATTTACCGCATCCTGCGTAAGGGTGAAGTGCGGGTAAACAAAAAACGCATCAAACCAGAATATAAGCTGGAAGCCGGTGATGAAGTGCGTATCCCACCGGTGCGCGTCGCCGAGCGTGAAGAAGAGGCGGTGTCACCGCATCTGCAAAAAGTCGCGGCGCTGAGCGACGTGATCCTCTATGAAGACGATCATATTCTTGTGCTGAACAAGCCTTCTGGTACCGCCGTGCACGGCGGCAGCGGCCTGAGCTTTGGCGTGATTGAAGGGCTGCGCGCTTTACGCCCGGAAGCCCGCTTCCTTGAGCTGGTACACCGCCTGGATCGCGACACCTCCGGCGTCCTGCTGGTGGCGAAGAAGCGCTCTGCGCTGCGTTCGCTGCACGAACAGCTGCGCGAGAAGGGGATGCAAAAAGATTACCTGGCGCTGGTACGCGGGCAGTGGCAGTCCCACGTTAAAGTGGTGCAGGCACCGCTGCTGAAAAATATTCTGCAAAGCGGCGAGCGCATTGTGCGCGTGAGCCAGGAAGGGAAGCCGTCGGAAACCCGCTTTAAGGTGGAAGAACGCTATACCCACGCCACGCTGGTGCGCTGTAGCCCGGTGACCGGGCGTACGCACCAGATCCGCGTGCACACGCTGCATGCCGGTCACCCGATTGCCTTCGATGACCGTTATGGTGACCGCGAGTTTGATAAACAGCTCGCAGGCACTGGCCTGAACCGTCTGTTCCTGCATGCTGCTGCACTGAAGTTTACTCACCCGGGTACCGGTGAAGTGCTGCGTATTGAAGCGCCGCTGGATGACCAGCTCAAGCGCTGCCTGCAAGTGCTGCGTAATCAAAGCAAGCAGCAGTAACAGGCTGTTATAAAGTGAAAAGCGGGCTCTGAGAGCCCGCTTTTTTTATGCCATGTCGCTGACGCGAACGGCGACGCTTTTTTCTTTAATCGGCAGGTTCACCAGCGCGGCTAGCAGCGCCAGCGCAATATCCGCGTACCACACCCACGTCAGACTTCCTTCGTACTGCATCGCCACGCCGCCCAGCCAGGCACCGAAAAAGGCCCCAATCTGATGGGTAAACAGCGTGAAGCCAAACAGCGTTGCCAGGTAGCGGGTGCCGAAGAGCTTGCCGATGATGCCTGCCGTCGGCGGCACGGTGGCAAGCCAGGTAAAACCGATTGCGCAGGCGAAGATATAGAAGGCCGCCTCTGATTTCGAGGAAACCAGGAACAACGCAATCATCACCGCACGGGAGGCATACAGCACCGCCAGAATGTACTTCATCGGATAACGCTTGCCGAGAAAGCCCGCCATGATGCTGCCCGCAATGTTGCATAAGCCAATCAGCGACAGGCTGATAGCCGGAACGGTGGCATCGTGTCCGCAGAGTGCGGCTTCAGATGGCAGGTGGGTAGTCAGAAATGCGACGTGAAAACCGCAGGTGAGAAAGCCTGCGTGCAGCAACAGATAGCTTGGATTACGAAAGGCGAGGGCAATCTGCTGTTTAAGTCCTGGGTCGGCCGCTGATGAGGCAGGTGCATATGCCAACGGGCGTTTATCGCCGCGACACAGCATCCAGGACGGAAAGATGGTCGCAAGGGCGGCAATCGCCAGAAACACCAGCCCAGAGGCCATGCCGCGCAGGCCGATAATCAACTGCACCAGCGGGGCAAAGATAAACTGCCCAACGGAGCCACCGGCGTTGATCAGCCCGCTTGCCATGGAACCCTTATCGGTAGGCAGACGGCTGGCGACTACGCCAATCAGTACCGAGAAGCTGCCCGCCGCGGCACCTGCGGGGCTGAGCAGACCTTGCGCCAGGGTTAAGGGCAGAAACGACGCGGCCCACAGCGTGCCAAGCTGACCCAATGCAATCATTAGCGCACCAAGTACCAGTACGCTGAACGCGCCGCGTTTATCTGCCCAGGCGCCAAACAGCGGCTGGAACGCTCCCCACATCAATTGACCAATCGCCAGCGCCATGCTGATTTCGGCGATGCTCATCGACGTTTCCATCACGATAGGGTGCACAAATAGCCCCACGGTCTGACGGATACCCATGGTGATCATCAGGATCAGGCTGGCAAGCGTAATAGGAAGCCAAAGCGAAGCAGAGGGCGGCGAAGATGGGGCGCTCACGGAGCACTCCTTGGGTCAGGGAAAAGGGTGGCGAGAGAGTACTGAGTCCGGCAAGAAAAAGCTATGCCCTCAGACCTGATATCACACCGGGCTGAGGGCGAGGGGTTAAGGTTTCAACCATTTATCCAGCCACGGGAACACTTCCTCCTGCTGTTGCTGGTAAAAGACGTGACCTAACGCTGGCCAGGTTTTGGTTACTAGCATGTTGTCGGCTTTTTGCGAAGACCAGACGCGGTGCACTTTGGCAAAGGCATCGTTGACTGCGCTGGCCGGGAAAAGCGTGTCCTGTCCGCCGCTAAATATCAGCATCGGTTTCGGTGCGGCCAGGCTTGCAATATCCGGAATATCCATTTTGGCCGCCATACCCGGATGCAGCATGTAAAAGGCCGACTGGCCGCGCAGCACGTTGTTACCCGGGGTCATCAGGCCGTTATAGGTACCGAACCAGGAGATAACCGCCGTGGCGGCGACCTTATCGGACAGCGCTGCCAGCTGCCAGGCGCGGTAGCCGCCCATTGAGAAGCCGAGCACGCCGATACGCTGGCTATCGACCCCTTTAAGCGAGGTGAGGAAGTCTACGGTGCGCATATCTTCATACGCCACTTCGCCTGCCAGAGAACGTCCCAGATTAAAGTAGTTGCTGGCCAGAGCCTGCTGCTGTTCATACACCATCGGCCCGCGATCGCCCCATCCGGGGCTATCGATGGCGATAACCACGTAGCCACGCTTTGCCAGTTCATCGCCAATAAAACGCCCGCTGAAGAATTTATCGGCCCAGGCCTGGGCGCTGGCAAGCTGCTCGGCGTTACCCCATGGGCGGATGAGTTTCTCTTTGCCGATATCGAATTTCGAACCGTGGTCGTGGAGCAGGACGATTGCCGGATGTGGGCCCGGGGATTTTGGCGTCAGCATCAGCGCAGCGATGCGGTTGTCGTCGGTGATGTTAAGGGCCAGCTTTTCTGCGGTGTAGCTGCCTCGGTCTTCGCGGGCGATGTTTTGTGCGTCGAAGGGTTTGGTCGCGTCAGGAGTGAGAAGCGAGTGACGAAATAACTGACGGGCATGCTGCTGCCACGTTTTAAAATCGGAATAGTGCCCGGAAAGCCATGAATCAGGGTACTGCATCTGGCTTTTCATCTGTTGCCAGCTGGCGGGAAGGTTGCCTTCGACAATGCCCTGATGCTGCCAGTCATCAGCGGCATTGGCCTGCGTTGCGCTCAGCATTGCCAGCATAAATAACAGTTTAGGGGTACCACGCATTCTCTCTCCTTAAATTAAAACAATGTTTCAATGTGGAGTCTGAATTGTAATGGTGATGAAAAAATAAACTGTGATCGTGGGGGGATTTCCCGGCGTTGCTGCGCTCGGCCGGGCTACCTATCCCAAGTGTAGCGGCGCCGGGAATGCACTAATCTGCCAGCGGGTTAAAGCGCTCCCGACGGAGCATTTTGCACAGGGCAATCAGCGGTAAACCAATCAGCGTGTTCGGATCGCGCCCTTCAAGGCGGTCAAATAATGCAATCCCCAATCCCTCACTTTTAAAGCTGCCGGCGCAGTTGAGCGGATTTTCTTTACGGATATAGGCGTTGATTTCTTGCTCACTTAAATGGCGAAAATGAACGTCGAACGGCTCGCATTCCGTTTGTAGCTGACCATTGGCGGAGTTATACAGCGCCAGCCCGGTATAAAACGTCACCACATTGCCACTGGCCTTTTTTAATTGCAGGCGAGCATTCTCTTCGGTGTGCGGTTTACCGGTGATTTCTCCATCGAGCAAACAGACCTGGTCGGAGCCAATAATCAGATGGTTAGGGAAACGCACGGCCAGCGCCTGGGCTTTGGCCTGCGCCAGTCGCAGGACCAGGCTGCGTGGGGTTTCGCCCGGTAGCGGCAGTTCATCAACCTCGGGGGCGGCGCACTCGAAGGGCAGGCCGAGTTTCTCGAGCAGCTGTTTGCGATAGGGGGATGTCGAAGCAAGAATCAATTCAGGCATAATTTTTTAAATAGACGGTAGCGAATTAGATTCCGACATTTTAAACTATAGGCCGCAATGTGTGCGAATTATTGGCAAAAGGCAACCTGAGGCTGCCTTTTTCTTTGACTCTATGACGTTACAAAGTTAATATGCGCGCCCTATGCAAAAGGTAAAATTACCCCTGACTCTCGATCCGGTTCGTACGGCTCAAAAACGCCTTGATTACCAGGGTATCTATACCCCCGATCAGGCGGAGCGCGTCGCCGCGTCCGTAGTCAGTGTGGACAGTGATGTAGAATGCGAAATGTCCTTCGATATCGATAACCAACGCCTCGCGGTTCTGACCGGTGATGCGAAGGTAACGGTATCGTTAGAATGTCAGCGTTGCGGGAAACCGTTTACTCATCATGTCTACACAAAGTATTGTTTCAGCCCGGTCAAAAATGATGATCAGGTTGAGGCACTCCCGGAAGCGTATGAGCCGATTGAGGTTAACGAATTCGGTGAAATCGATCTGCTGGCGTTGGTTGAAGATGAAATCATCCTCGCCTTGCCGGTAGTTCCGGTGCATGATTCTGAACACTGTGAAGTGTCCGAGGCGGACATGGTCTTTGGTGAATTGCCTGAAGAGGCACAGAAGCCAAACCCATTTGCCGTATTAGCCAGCTTAAAGCAAAAGTAATTGAGGAGTAAGGTCCATGGCCGTACAACAGAATAAACCAACCCGTTCCAAACGTGGCATGCGTCGTTCCCATGACGCTCTGACCGCAGTCACCAGCCTGTCTGTAGACAAAACTTCTGGTGAACAACACCTGCGTCACCACATCACTGCCGACGGTTTCTACCGTGGCCGTAAGGTAATCGCTAAGTAATCACGCGAAAGCGTGATGAAGCTTAGTGAGGAATTTCCCCGTTAACGCGGGGAAACCCAAACCAAGCGGCGACGATACCTTGACACGTCTAACCCTGGCGTTAGATGTCATGGGGGGCGATTTTGGCCCTTCCGTGACAGTGCCTGCAGCATTGCAGGCACTGAGTTCTAATCCGCAACTCTCACTTCTTTTAGTCGGTAATCCCGACGACATTACGCCATTACTTGCCAAAGCTGACTTTGAACAACGTTCACGTTTGCAGATTATCCCTGCCCAGTCGGTTATTGCCAGTGATGAACGGCCTTCGCATGCTATCCGCCATAGCCGCGGTAGCTCAATGCGTGTGGCGCTTGAGATGGTGAAAGAAGGGCGGGCCGAAGCCTGCGTTAGCGCCGGAAACACCGGTGCACTGATGGGGCTGGCAAAATTATTGATCAAGCCCATTCAGGGGATTGAGCGCCCGGCGCTGGTGACGGTTCTGCCGCATCAGCAAAAGGGCAAAACGGTGGTGCTGGATCTCGGCGCTAACGTGGATTGCGACAGTAACATGCTGGTGCAGTTTGCCGTCATGGGTTCGGTCATGGCCGAAGACGTGCTGGGAATTGAAAACCCGCGCGTTGCGCTACTGAACATCGGTGAAGAAGAGATTAAGGGTCATGATAGTATTCGTGATGCCTCATTAGTGTTAAAAACAATCTCTTCCCTCAACTATATCGGCTATCTTGAAGCCAATGAACTGTTGACGGGAAAAACCGATGTGCTGGTTTGCGATGGCTTCACAGGTAACGTCACCTTAAAGACGATGGAAGGGGTTGTCAGAGTCTTCCTCTCGCTGCTGAAATCACAGAGTGAAGGGAAAAAACGGTCGTGGTGGCTGTTTTTATTAAAGCGTTGGTTACAAAAAAGCCTGACAAGGCGATTCAGTCACCTCAACCCCGACCAGTATAATGGCGCCTGTCTGTTAGGATTGCGCGGCACGGTGATTAAGAGTCATGGTGCAGCCAATCAGCGAGCCTTTGCGATCGCTATAGAACAGGCAGTGCAGGCGGTGCAGCGACAAGTTCCTCAGCGAATTGCCGCTCGCCTGGAATCCGTATACCCCGCAGGATTCGACACTCTGGAAGCTGGCAACCGATAGCGCCAGCGCCCCGATGGTTGAATAGGGCGGCTATATTAGCGAAAAGTGACTGAGCGTACATGTATACGAAGATTATTGGTACCGGCAGCTATCTGCCTGAGCAAGTGCGGACTAACGCCGATCTGGAAAAAATGGTTGATACGTCTGACGAGTGGATTGTCACCCGTACAGGTATCCGTGAGCGCCGTATTGCTGGCCCTGATGAAAACGTGTCTACGCTGGGTTACGAAGCGGCAAAACGCGCGCTGGAAATGGCGGGCATTGAAGCCAGCGAACTGGGGCTGATTGTGGTGGCTACCACTTCTGCTACCCACGCTTTCCCAAGTGCAGCCTGTCAGATTCAGGAAATGCTGGGCGTGAAAGGCGCACCGGCATTTGACGTCGCGGCAGCGTGCGCAGGTTTCACCTACGCGCTGAGTGTGGCCGATCTGTACGTCAAAACGGGCGCAGTGAAATATGCGCTGGTGGTCGGTGCCGATACGCTGGCACGTACCTGCGATCCAACCGATCGCGGCACGATCATTATCTTCGGTGACGGCGCGGGCGCCGTGGTGCTTGGCGCATCTGAAGAGCCGGGCATCATCTCTACCCATCTGCATGCAGACGGGAGCTACGGTAAGCTGCTGACGCTGCCAAACGCCGATCGCGTTAACCCGGAAAACTCCATCCATCTGACGATGGCGGGTAACGAAGTCTTTAAAGTCGCGGTGACTGAACTGGCGCACATCGTTGATGAAACGCTGGCAGCGAATAACCTCGACCGTTCTGAACTGGACTGGCTGGTGCCGCACCAGGCGAACTTACGTATTATCAGCGCGACGGCGAAGAAGCTCGGCATGTCGATGGACAATGTCGTGGTCACTCTCGACCGTCACGGCAACACCTCCGCCGCTTCCGTTCCGTGTGCCTTTGACGAAGCAGTACGCGACGGTCGCATTAAACGCGGTCAACTGGTGCTGCTCGAGGCCTTCGGTGGCGGGTTCACCTGGGGCTCTGCGCTGGTTCGTTTCTAAGTATAAGGATTATAAACATGACGCAATTCGCTTTCGTGTTCCCGGGTCAGGGTTCACAGGCGGTAGGCATGCTGTCTGAACTGGCAGCAACCTATCCGGTTATTGAAGAAACTTTTCATGAAGCTTCCGCAGCGCTGGGCTACGATTTATGGGCGCTGACCCAACAGGGGCCTGCTGAAGAGCTGAACAAAACCTGGCAGACTCAGCCTGCGCTGCTGACCGCTTCCGTTGCCCTGTATCGTCTGTGGCAGCAGCAGGGCGGTAAAGCACCGACTCTGATGGCCGGTCACAGCCTGGGCGAATACTCTGCGCTGGTTTGCGCGGGCGTTATCGCTTTCGCTGACGCGGTGCGTCTGGTTGAACTGCGCGGCAAATTCATGCAGGAAGCGGTACCGGAAGGCACTGGCGGCATGTCTGCTATCATCGGTCTTGACGATGCGTCTATCGCTAAAGCGTGCGAAGCGTCTGCGGAAGGTCAGGTGGTTTCTCCGGTTAACTTCAACTCGCCGGGCCAGGTGGTTATCGCGGGTCACAAAGAAGCGGTTGAACGTGCAGGTGCCGCCTGCAAAGCAGCGGGCGCTAAGCGTGCGCTGCCGCTGCCGGTTAGCGTGCCATCCCACTGTGCGCTGATGAAGCCTGCTGCCGAGAAACTGGCCGTTGAGCTGCAGAAAATTACCTTTAACGCGCCGACTGTTCCGGTTGTGAACAACGTCGACGTGAAGTGCGAAACCGATGCCGACGCGATTCGCGACGCGCTGGTTCGCCAGCTGTACAGCCCGGTTCAGTGGACCAAAACCGTTGAGTTTATGGCATCCCAGGGCGTAGAGCATCTGTATGAAGTTGGTCCGGGTAAAGTCCTCACCGGTCTGACCAAACGTATTGTAGATACCCTGACTGCATCGGCCATTAACGAGCCGGCTGCCCTGTCAGCGGCACTTGCGCAATAAAGAGGAAAGCATGAGCTTTGAAGGAAAAATTGCACTGGTAACGGGTGCAAGCCGCGGTATTGGCCGCGCAATCGCTGAAACTCTCGTCGCTCGCGGCGCGAAAGTTATCGGTACTGCGACCAGCGAAAGCGGCGCGCAGGCGATTAGCGATTATTTGGGTGCGAACGGTAAAGGTCTGCTGTTGAATGTGACCGATCCGGCATCTATTGAATCTGTTCTCGGAAATATCCGCGCGGAATTTGGCGAAGTCGACATTCTGGTCAATAATGCCGGGATTACTCGTGATAACCTGTTAATGCGCATGAAAGATGACGAGTGGAACGATATCATCGAAACCAACCTGTCATCTGTTTTCCGTCTGTCAAAAGCGGTAATGCGCGCTATGATGAAAAAGCGTCATGGGCGTATCATCACTATCGGTTCTGTGGTTGGTACCATGGGAAATGCAGGTCAGGCTAACTACGCTGCGGCGAAAGCGGGTCTGATCGGCTTCAGTAAATCACTGGCGCGTGAAGTTGCGTCACGCGGTATTACTGTGAACGTTGTTGCTCCGGGCTTTATTGAAACGGACATGACGCGTGCGCTGACCGATGAGCAGCGTGCGGGTACACTGGCGGCAGTTCCTGCGGGGCGCCTCGGCACTCCAAATGAAATCGCTAGTGCGGTTGCATTTTTGGCCTCCGACGAAGCAAGTTACATCACTGGTGAAACGTTGCACGTAAACGGCGGGATGTACATGGTCTGATTGCGTTTTGCACAAAGTGCTCAGACAACGGGCAATCTACGTATGTCTGAGCATGATTAGTGCAAAATCATTTGCGTTATGAGGGCAAACACCCTCAAAATAGCGTAAAATCGTGGTACGACCTGCCGGGATTTAGTTGCAAATTTTTCAACATTTTATACACTACGAAAACCATCGCGAAAGCGAGTTTTGATAGGAAATTTAAGAGTATGAGCACTATCGAAGAACGCGTTAAGAAAATCATCGGCGAACAGCTGGGCGTTAAGCAGGAAGAAGTGACCAACAATGCTTCCTTCGTTGAAGACCTGGGCGCAGATTCTCTTGACACCGTTGAGCTGGTAATGGCTCTGGAAGAAGAGTTTGATACTGAGATTCCGGACGAAGAAGCTGAGAAAATCACCACCGTTCAGGCTGCCATTGATTACATCAACGGTCACCAGGCGTAAGTGAACATCTCCAGGCGGTCATTCGACCGCCTGAGTTTTATCTTTTTGTCCCACAAGTATCTATTTTATCCCTCCCTGGAGGACAAACGTGTCTAAGCGTCGTGTAGTTGTGACCGGACTGGGCATGTTGTCTCCTGTCGGCAATACCGTAGAGTCTACCTGGAAAGCTCTCCTTGCCGGTCAGAGTGGCATCAGCCTGATCGACCATTTCGATACTAGCGCCTATGCAACCAAATTTGCTGGCTTAGTAAAGGATTTTAACTGTGATGACATTATCTCGCGCAAAGAACAGCGCAAGATGGATGCCTTCATTCAATATGGAATTGTCGCTGGCGTTCAGGCCATGCAGGATTCTGGCCTTGAAATTACGGAAGAGAACGCTCACCGTATTGGCGCCGCTATTGGCTCCGGTATTGGCGGTCTCGGTCTTATCGAAGAAAACCACACCTCTCTGGTGAATGGTGGTCCTCGTAAGATCAGCCCGTTCTTCGTTCCGTCGACGATTGTTAACATGGTGGCAGGTCACCTGACCATCATGTTCGGTTTGCGTGGGCCAAGCATCTCCATCGCGACCGCCTGTACTTCCGGTGTGCACAACATCGGTCAGGCCGCGCGTATCATCGCTTATGGCGATGCGGATGCGATGGTTGCCGGTGGAGCTGAAAAAGCCAGTACCCCTCTGGGCGTTGGTGGTTTCGGTGCGGCGCGTGCGCTGTCTACGCGTAACGATAACCCGCAGGCGGCGAGCCGTCCGTGGGATAAAGAGCGTGATGGCTTTGTGCTGGGTGACGGCGCAGGTATGGTCGTACTGGAAGAGTACGAGCACGCGAAAAAACGTGGCGCGAAAATCTATGCTGAAGTCGTTGGCTTCGGTATGAGCAGCGATGCGTACCACATGACTTCACCGCCGGAAAACGGCGCAGGTGCAGCGCTGGCGATGGTTAACGCTATTCGCGACGCGGGCATTGATGCGGGCCAGATTGGTTACGTGAACGCCCACGGGACCTCTACGCCAGCGGGCGATAAAGCAGAAGCGCAGGCCGTTAAGTCTGTCTTCGGCGACGCTGCGAGCCGCGTAATGGTCAGCTCCACCAAGTCTATGACCGGCCATCTGCTCGGTGCTGCAGGCGCAGTAGAATCTATCTACTCCATCCTGGCACTGCGCGATCAGGCCGTTCCGCCAACCATCAACCTGGATAATCCGGATGAAGGTTGTGACCTGGACTTCGTACCTCACGAAGCGCGTCAGGTCAGCGGTATGGAGTACACCCTGTGTAACTCCTTCGGCTTTGGTGGTACCAACGGTTCACTGATCTTCAAAAAGGTCTGAGCCTGATTGTCTGATGGCGACGCGCTATCAGACAACGCATCGATGAAGGCCCGCATGTCGGGCCTTTTTTTATTCAGCTTTCTCTGCTTGTTCAGCGCGTTTCATCCTGCGACACTACCCGACCATCAATAAGGAGCCGCTATGTTCTTGATTAATGGCCTCGAGCAGAACACGCTCGCGGTGAACGATCGCGCTACTCAGTTTGGTGACGGTTGCTTTACCACCGCCAGAGTGGTCAACGGCCGGGTGCAGCTTCTGCCTGCGCACATCGCTCGCCTGCAATCCGCCTGTCAGCGGCTGGCTATTCCCTTCGAATTATGGTCAACGCTCAGCGATGAGATGATGATGCTGGCGCAGCGCCTGCAAAATGGGGTGCTCAAAATCATTCTTAGCCGTGGCGCAGGTGGCCGTGGCTATAGCGGCAGCGCCTGCCAGACGCCGACGCGGATACTCTCGACATCGGCTGCACCAGCCCATTACGCGCGCTGGAAAGCGGAGGGGATCACTCTTGCGCTCAGCCCGGTAACGCTTGGACGTAACCCGTATCTCGCGGGTCTTAAGCATCTCAATCGCCTCGAGCAGGTGCTGATTCGTTCTCATCTTGAGCAGACGACGGCCGATGAGGCCCTTGTCCTTGACAGCGACGGGTGGCTTACGGAATGCTGTGCCGCCAATCTGTTCTGGCGCTGCGGGCAGGATGTGTTTACGCCGCGCCTTGACCAGGCCGGAGTGGATGGGATTATGCGCCAGTTTATTATTGCGCAGCTGGCACGCTCGGCGTTTCGCGTTGTCGAAGTGAATGCGCCGCTGACGGCGATTGCGGAGGCGGATGAAGTGCTTATTTGTAACGCGCTGATGCCGCTTGTCCCCGTTCAGCACTATGCGGAGCAGCAGTGGTCTGCCCGCGAACTTTACCAATTTCTAGCCCCACTTTGTGAGTCGCCTGATTAGCATGAAGAAAATGTTACGCGTAGTTTTGTTACTGTTGGTTATTCTGGGCATTGCCGCCGGTATTGGCGTGTGGAAAGTCCGACAGCTCGCCAACAGTACGCTCCTGATTAAAGACGAGACGGTCTTTACGCTAAAAACCGGCACCGGGCGACTGGCGCTGGGCGACCAGCTTTACGCCGAGAAAGTGATCAACCGTCCACGGGTCTTCCAGTGGCTGCTGCGTCTTGAACCAGAGCTTTCCCACTTTAAGGCAGGTACCTATCGTTTCACGCCGCAGATGACCGTGCGTGAAATGCTGCAGTTGCTGGGTAGCGGCAAAGAGGCGCAGTTCCCGCTGCGTTTTGTTGAAGGGATGCGCCTCAGCGACTATCTCAAGCAGCTACGTGAAGCGCCGTACATCAAACACACGCTGAGCGATGATAAATACGCCACGGTAGCCGAAGCGCTTAAGTTCGATAACCCGGAATGGGTGGAAGGCTGGTTCTGGCCTGACACCTGGATGTACACCGCCAATACCAGCGATGTGGCTATCCTCAAGCGCGCGCACCAGAAAATGGTCGCACAGGTCGATAAAGTCTGGGAAGGGCGGGCGGATAACCTGTCGTACAATGACAAAAATCAGCTGGTGACGATGGCCTCTATTATTGAGAAAGAGACCGCGGTACCCGAAGAGCGCGACCGCGTAGCGTCGGTGTTTATCAACCGCCTGCGCATCGGCATGCGTCTGCAAACTGATCCGACCGTTATCTACGGTATGGGTGAGCGCTACGATGGAAAGCTTTCCCGTAAGGATCTTGAGACCCCGACCGCGTATAATACCTACACGATTTCTGGCCTGCCGCCGGGCGCGATTGCTAGCCCGGGCGAAGCCTCGCTGAATGCCGCCGCGCATCCGGCAAAAACGCCGTACCTCTATTTTGTGGCTGACGGCAAAGGCGGGCATACGTTTAATACCAATCTTGCGAGCCATAACCGCTCGGTACAGGATTACCTGAAAGTGCTAAAGGATAAAAATGCGCAGTAATTACATCGTCATTGAAGGACTGGAAGGGGCGGGCAAAACCACCGCTCGCGACGTGGTTGTCGAAACGCTTCGCAACCTCGGCGTAAACGACCTGCTGTTCACCCGTGAACCGGGCGGCACCGTGCTGGCAGAAAAACTGCGCAGCCTGGTGCTGGACATCAAATCAGTCGGCGACGAAGTGATTACCGATAAAGCGGAAGTGCTGATGTTCTACGCCGCGCGCGTGCAACTGGTTGAAACGGTGATCAAACCAGCACTGGCGAGCGGGAAGTGGGTTATTGGCGACCGCCACGATCTCTCCACTCAGGCCTATCAGGGCGGTGGTCGCGGTATCGATAGAGAGATGCTGTCGACGCTGCGCAATACGGTGCTTGGCGATTTTCGTCCGAACCTGACTATTTATCTCGACGTGACGCCGGAAGTGGGCCTGAAGCGTGCCCGTGCGCGTGGTGACCTCGACCGTATTGAGCAGGAGTCGCTGAACTTCTTCAACCGCACCCGCGCCCGTTATCTGGAGCTGGCGGCGGAAGATAGCAGTATTATTACTGTCGATGCCACCCAGCCGCTGGACAACGTGATGAACGATATCCGTGCGGCGGTCACCGCCTGGGTTGCGGAGCAGCAGGCATGAAATGGTACCCGTGGTTACGCCCACCGTTTGAGCAGCTTGTCGCAAGCTACCAGGCCGGACGGGGTCACCACGCGCTGTTGATTCAGGCGCGCGGCGGAATGGGGGCTGATTCACTGGCCTACGCCATCACCCGTTTTCTGATGTGCCAGACCCCCGACGGCCATAAAAGCTGTGGCAAGTGTCATAGCTGCCAGCTGATGCAGGCGGGGACGCACCCGGATTACTACGTGCTGCAGCCGGAAAAAGGCAAAAGCACGTTGGGCATCGACGCGGTGCGCGACACCAGCGAAAAACTGTATGAACATTCACGTCTTGGCGGGGCGAAAGTGGTGTGGATTGCCGATGCGGCACTGCTGACCGAAGCCGCCGCCAACGCGTTGTTAAAAACGCTGGAAGAGCCGCCGAAGAACACCTGGTTCTTCCTCGCTTGTGAAGAGCCGGCTCGCCTGTTGGCGACGCTGCGCAGTCGCTGCCGCGCTTTTCATCTGGCGCCGCCGAGCGAAGCCTATGCGCTGGCGTGGCTGGAGCGAGAAATCAGCCAGCCGCGAGAGACGCTGCTCACCGCGCTGCGCCTGTGCGACCATGCGCCAGCGGCCGCGCTGGAACTGCTGTCTCCAGAAAGTTGGGGCGCGCGCGAAAAGCTCTGCCAGGCGCTGAGCGCCACCTTAACCAGCGGCGATTGGTTGGCGCTTTTGCCGACGCTGAACCATGATTCAGTCGTGGCACGTCTGCACTGGTTCTCGTCGCTGCTGCTGGATGCCCTGAAGCATCAACAGCGCATTACGCGGCTGACCAACGCCGATAGCCTCGGTTTAGTGCATCAACTGGCGAACACGCTATCCGCTTCACGCCTACAGGTGATAGCCGCCGATGCCTGCACCTGCCGTGAGCAGTTGCTGAGCGTAACGGGGCTGAACCGCGAATTGATCCTCACCGAGCGCCTGCTGCGCTGGGAACAGTATTTGCAACCTGGTGTGGTACTGCCAGTATCCCACCTCTAAGAGAGACACCATGTTTTTAGTCGACTCGCATTGCCATCTTGATGGCCTTAATTATGAATCCCTGCACAAAGACGTTGATGATGTGATGGCGAAAGCCGCCGCGCGCGACGTCCGTTTTGCCCTCGCAGTCGCCACTACCATTCCTGGCTATCGCAGCATGCGTGAGCTGGTGGGCAATCGCCCGGAAGTGGTCTTTTCCTGCGGCGTTCACCCGCTGAATAAGGACGAGCCGTACGATGTTGAAGAACTGCGTCGTCTGGCGGCGGAAGAGGGTGTGGTCGCAATGGGGGAAACCGGGCTGGACTATTTCTACACCCCGGAAACCAAAGCGCAGCAGCAGCTCTCTTTTCGCCAGCACATTCAGATTGGCCGCGAGCTGAACAAGCCGGTCATCGTTCATACCCGCGACGCGCGTGCCGATACCCTGGCCATCCTGCAGGAAGAAAAGGTGACGGATTGCGGCGGTGTACTACACTGTTTCACTGAAGATAGAGAGACGGCGGGTAAGCTACTGGATATGGGCTTCTATATCTCGTTTTCCGGCATTGTCACTTTCCGTAATGCGGAGCAGCTTCGCGATGCCGCACGCTATGTACCGCTGGACAGGCTGCTGGTTGAGACCGATTCCCCGTACTTGGCTCCGGTACCGCATCGTGGTAAAGAGAACCAACCAGCGATGGTTCGAGACGTGGCAGAGTACATGGCGGTGCTGAAGGGCGTAAGCCTTGAACAGCTTGCGCTGCAGACGACCGATAACTTCGCCCGCCTTTTCCACATCGCCCCATCCCGCCTGCAATCTGCCTGATTTCATAGCTTATTTTATTGCTCGTAATTAATAGACAAAGCGAGTACAGTTCACCGCCATAAAAGTGGCGGTGAATGTTATTTCTGAAACATACAGACACGTTTTATGTAAAGAAGATTAAGATTTTGCGCTATAGCTCTTTGAAACGTGATAGCCGTCAAACAAAACCGGAGTGAATTATTTTACTCTGTGTAATAAATAAAAAGGGCACTTAGATGTCCTGTCCCTGGTGAGTCTCTCCCCTCTCACCAATGCGTGAAAACGTAGATATACACAACGTGTATAACAAAAGTACAAATACTCAGGAGCACTCCTAATTATGTTTAAGAATGCATTTGCTAACCTGCAGAAGGTCGGTAAATCGCTGATGCTGCCGGTTTCCGTGCTGCCTATCGCAGGTATCCTGCTGGGCGTCGGTTCCGCAAACTTCAGCTGGCTGCCAGCCGTCGTCTCTCATGTTATGGCAGAAGCAGGCGGTTCTGTTTTTGCTAACATGCCGCTTATCTTCGCTATCGGTGTAGCATTAGGCTTCACCAATAACGATGGCGTATCCGCACTCGCCTCAGTCGTCGCTTATGGCATCATGGTGAAAACCATGGCTGTGGTTGCGCCGCTGGTACTGCATTTACCGGCTGAAGAAATCACTGCTAAACACCTGGCTGATACCGGTGTTCTTGGCGGTATTATCTCCGGTGCAATTGCTGCGTACATGTTCAACCGCTTCTACCGCATCAAGCTGCCAGAATACCTGGGCTTCTTCGCGGGCAAGCGCTTTGTACCGATCATCTCAGGTCTGGCCGCTATCTTTACCGGTGTGATCCTGTCCTTCATCTGGCCACCAATTGGTACTGCTATCCAGACCTTCTCTCAGTGGGCTGCTTACCAGAACCCGGTTGTGGCGTTTGGTATCTACGGCTTCATCGAGCGCTGCCTGGTGCCGTTTGGTCTGCACCACATCTGGAACGTTCCATTCCAGATGCAGATTGGTGAATACACCAACGCCGCAGGCCAGGTATTCCACGGTGATATCCCTCGCTACATGGCAGGCGACCCGACTGCGGGCAAACTGTCCGGCGGCTTCCTGTTCAAAATGTACGGCCTGCCAGCTGCTGCGATTGCCATCTGGCACTCTGCTAAACCAGAGAACCGTGCAAAAGTGGGCGGTATCATGATCTCCGCAGCGTTGACCTCGTTCCTGACCGGTATTACCGAGCCGATCGAGTTCTCCTTCATGTTCGTTGCGCCGATTCTGTACATCATCCATGCGATTCTGGCTGGTCTGGCGTTCCCGATCTGTATCCTGCTGGGTATGCGTGACGGTACCTCCTTCTCTCACGGCCTGATCGACTTTATCGTACTGTCCGGTAACAGCAGCAAACTGTGGCTGTTCCCGATCGTGGGTATCTGCTATGCGATCGTTTACTACGTTGTCTTCCGCGTGCTGATTAAAGCACTGGACCTGAAAACCCCGGGTCGTGAAGATAACACTGAAGACACCAAAGCAACCGCAACCAGTGAAATGGCTCCGGCGCTGATTGCAGCCTTCGGCGGTAAAGAAAACATCACGAACCTTGATGCATGTATCACCCGTCTGCGCGTGAGCGTAGCCGACGTAGCGAAAGTTGATCAGGCTGGCCTGAAAAAACTGGGCGCTGCGGGCGTGGTGGTTGCAGGTTCCGGCGTTCAGGCGATTTTCGGTACTAAATCCGATAACCTGAAAACCGAGATGGACGACTATATTCGTAATCACTAATTGATTACGAGGTCGTAAAATTGGGGAGACTAAGGCAGCCGAATGGCTGCCTTTTTTACGTCTGTGAGATGGGCGTCAATCCCGGCGGCGCTTCTGTACGACCGGATACATAGGTAACACTTCAGACCGGGAACATAGGTAACACTTTCCTAGTCTATCCGGATAATACTACGGCTTTTCCGGTCATAGTAAGCAAGCGTTATACCGTT
>NZ_VDAG01000088.1:0-211 GCF_019584505.1 Kluyvera sp. EC_51
ACGCCCAGTAATTCCGATTAACGCTTGCACCCTCCGTATTACCGCGGCTGCTGGCACGGAGTTAGCCGGTGCTTCTTCTGCGAGTAACGTCAATCACTAAGGTTATTAACCTTAACGCCTTCCTCCTCGCTGAAAGTACTTTACAACCCGAAGGCCTTCTTCATACACGCGGCATGGCTGCATCAGGCTTGCGCCCATTGTGCAATATTCC